>JAEUVP010000397.1 GCA_016786805.1 Chitinophagaceae bacterium
GATTCATTCAAAACAACGATTAAACGGTTATTACCAGGGTCTAAAGAAGCATAAGCTTAAAGCTGATGCAGCATTTGTTGTTTCAACAGATCTGAGCAGAAAAAAAACGCAGGATGCTATGCATAAATTGCTGGTATTAAAAAGCAGGCCTTCCGCTGTTATTGCATTTAATGATTATGTGGCATTGGATGCCACAAAATATGCCCGTAGCCAGGGGTTGAAGATCAATAAAGATATTGCTTTCGTTAGCTACGCCAACCTTCCTATTACTAGTTACCTTGATGAACCACCATTAGCATCAGTTGAACAATTCCCTTATCAGCAGGCTGAGAAAGCAACTGATATTTTACTACAGCTCATTCAGTCAAAAGGTGCTGATGAAACCATCCCCTTAAAAATTGTGCTGGAAAGCAAAGTAGTGGTGAATAAAGGAGAGTAAAGTATTTTCAAATATCTCTCGAAAAAGTTGCAGGAAGCCGGATTGCCGGAAGTTGCTATTAACTAATAGTGTCTTTGAATTGTAACATGTGTGACAGGGCTGTAGAAAAACGAAACCCGATGTAGCAATTGCTTTCATCGGGTTTGGGGCGGAGAGAGAGGGATTCGAACCCCCGGACCTTTTGGGTCAACGGTTTTCAAGACCGCCGCATTCGACCGCTCTGCCATCTCTCCGGGTGCAAAATAAACGTCTCAGGCTTTATCTTCCAAAAAATAATCCGCATTCAAGTAATTTTGTTTCAAATCATTATCTGTTGAAGCAGCTCAAAGCACTCAATAAATATTTCTGGAAATACAGGGTGAGATTAGGTGGAGGTATTCTTTTCGTTTTCCTGTCCAATTATTTCAACGTATTGTCACCACAGATCACCGGTTATGTGATCGATTTTGTGCAACGGTCGCTAAGTGTGTCCGGGTATAAAGCACCCCAGAACAAGGCCAATTATGATATACTGGTGGTCACCGTTACCGAGAAGATCGAACACCTGGATTATAACTGGGTCACGATCGTGGCCATCTGTGGATTGGTGATATTGGTGCTGGCGTTGCTGAGGGGTTTCTTTTTATTCCTGATGCGGCAAACGGTGATTGTGATGAGCCGCTATATTGAATATGATCAGAAGAATGAAGTCTATAAACATTACCAGCAATTAGACAGCAGCTTTTTCAAAACACATAACACCGGCGACCTGATGAACCGGATTGCTGAAGATGTGAGCCGGGTGAGGATGTTTACAGGTCCCGCTATCATGTACCTCGCCAATCTTGTTGCTATCATTTCGCTGAGTGTTTTCTTTATGCTGAAGCGGGATGCCGAACTTACTTTGTATGTACTGGCACCTTTACCCATCCTTGCTATCACCATCTATTATGTCAACAATACGATCAACAGGAAAAGTGAAAAGATCCAGGAATCGCTTTCGGATCTGACCACGAATGCCCAGGAATCATATTCGGGTATCCGGGTGATCAAATCCTTTGTACAGGAAAAAGCCATGCTTGGCTTTTTTGCAAAGAACAGCGAAGAATACCGGAAGAATGCCATAGGTCTGGCCCGGGTGGAAGCGGTTTATTTTCCTTCTATCACGTTGCTGATCGGATTAAGTACTTTATTTACGATCATGATCGGTGGCCTGCATCATATTGCCAACCCGGATACCACCAGTCTTGCCACGATCGTGGAGTTTGTAATGTATGTGAACATGCTCACCTTCCCTGTTAGTGCCATTGGATTAACAGCCAGTATGATCCAGCGGGCTGCTGCCTCTCAAAAAAGGATCAATGAGTTCCTGGATACACCTTCTTCAATCAAAGAACCCGCAGTACCTGTAGAAAAAATATTGCAGGGTAATATATCATTTAAAAATGTGGATTTTGTGTATGGACACACCGGGATCATGGCCTTAAAGAATTTTAACCTGGAGATCAAAAGGGGAGAGAAGGTGGCAATAGTTGGCAGAACCGGCAGTGGCAAATCAACTGTTGCCCAACTGTTGTTACGGATGTATGATACCACTAAAGGGACCATTGAACTGGATGGAACGGATATTAAACAGCTCAACCTGAAAGCCACGAGGGAACAGATCAGTTATGTGCCGCAGGATGTATTTTTATTTAGCGATACCGTGGCCAATAATATCAGTTTTGGCCTGGAGAAAACAGTAATAGCGGATGTAGAAAGGGCAGCCCGGCAGGCTAATGTGGATAAGGAAATAGCCGGTTTTTCTGAACAATACCAGACGATGATCGGGGAGAGAGGGGTAACGCTGAGTGGCGGTCAGAAACAACGTATATCTATTGCCAGGGCCCTGATCAAGGAACCCAACCTGGTGATCTTTGATGATTGTCTCAGTGCCGTCGATGCCAGGACCGAAAAGCAGATCATTGGCAATCTGAACGAATACCTGCAGGATAAAACCGCTATCATTATCACTCACCGCATTTTTTCCCTGTTTGATTTCGACAAGATTGTGGTGTTGGAAGATGGAGAGATCGTTGAGCAGGGAACACACCAGGAATTAGTAGCCCGAAAGGGTTATTATGCCGGGCTATATGATCGTCAGCAGGAGCAGGAGCGGGAAACCGAATAGGATAACCTTGTATTTTTTAATAATGTGATACAAAGCAGGTTGTTCCTGCCTCCGGGCTTTTCTTCAAATCATTCCCGGATTTGGCTGTATCAAAAACATCTATATATTTGTGACTTCCAAAACCTAAAGTAAATTTTTTAACTGCAAAATTCATAACTGTGGCGTACGAGAACAATGACAAGAAAATGGAAAGCATTTACAGCAAAAGGATCAGGGCTGGTAAAAGAAGAACTTATTTTTTTGATGTAAGAGCCACCCGTGGCAATGATTATTACCTGACGATCACTGAGAGCAGGAAGCGATTTGATGATAATGGGTATGACAGGCATAAAGTGTTCCTGTATAAAGAGGATTTTAATAAATTCATCAAAGCATTGACCGAGGCGGTTGATTATGTGAAAACAGAACTGATGCCGGACTTTGATTTTGATGCATTCAATCACGATGAATCAGAGGAAGGTCAGCCAGAAGCCGGCGAGCCTGTAACAGTAGAAGCTGTTCAAACCCCGGTTGCAGAGCAGCCGGCACCAGCAGCGCCGGTAACAGAGATGACCGACAACTCCGCTGCCAGTACAGAGGAAGTAGATAAGTGGTAATCAGATAATTGATGATAAAAAAAAATACCTGCCCCGGCAGGTATTTTTTATTTAAAACTACTATCTTTAAACTTTACTGCTATAAACTAACTGCATGAGGAAAATCTACACTCCCTCTTCTTCTTATGTTTTCTCACCAAGAGTATTGTATTCAATACCTCCTGTAGTTGTTTTGCTTCGTTCATTAAACTCAAACAAATTTTTTACCATGCAACCAAAATTTACCCGAAAGAAATTACGGTTCTTTTGCATGAATGTCATTGTGCTAACAATGGCATTTGTGTTGTCTGCTCAAATTTCTTTTTCGCAGGAAGGAAGATCCCAGTCCAAATTGCTGCAAAAACAGCAACAGGAATTGGTGCGAAAATCAAATGACGCAGGAATACCAGAGGTTAGTTCTTCAAGAATTAATCCCGGTGTGATTGTTTCAAAATCTGGCGTTGCACAACGCCCCGAGGCTGTGTGTGCCAGTATAACCGGTACACTCCAGGCGGGTGATCAAACCTTACCCGGAAACAGACCTTTCAGAGATGGTGTACTTCCAACCAGCTGCGCAAATAAAACCTGTACACCCGGTGTTGCTGGTGCCGGCAGTTTTTATGATGTTATCAATTTTGCAAATACACAAAGTACTTCCCAGTGTGTTACCCTGACTTATACTGTAACAGCTGCTTCGGGATTTACCTTCCTGAGTGTTTACCAGGGTTCTTTTGATCCCGCTAATACCTGTGCTAACTACCTTTCAGATTGTGGTAGCAGCCCCGCTGTGGGAACACCAGTAACTTTTTCATTTACGCTTGCAGGAAACGCAACAGCTGCAATCGTTGTGAGTTCTGTAGGTGTAATTACCAGTGCTGATTATACCTTACTGGTTGATGGTATTTGTGCTCCTTGCGTACCCACTAATGCAACAGCTCCTGTAATTTCTTCTGTTCCATCCAGCACTTGTGCCGGTTCTCCGATCACATTAAGCATTATTGGTGGTTCATTGAATGGTGCCGCTAACTGGAAATGGTACACTGCTTCATGCGGTGGAACCCTGGTTGGTACCGGTAATTCAATCACAGTGAGCCCTGCTGCTACAACTACTTATTATGCCCGTGGTGAAGATGGTTGTGCTCCTGCTGCCGGTCCTTGTGCCCAGCAAACAGTGACGGTTACTTCTTGTACTTGTTTGAGTCCTGATGTAGCTACTATCTGTGAAGGTTCCATTCAGCGGTTGTCTGTAACACCTACAGGCGCTACCACCTCTACTTTCACTTCTGCAGGTGCGGTCTCCATTCCAAGTTCAGGTACTGCCACTCCATATCCATCAAATATCGCTGTTTCAGGTCTTCCTGCTACTGGTGCCGGTGTGTATGTTAGTTCAGTAACGCTCAATGGATTCTCACATACCTGGCCAAGTGATGTTGACGTTATGCTGCAATCACCTTCCGGACAAAATGTAATTATTCTTTCTGATGCAGGTGGTTCAACAGCTGTGTCAAATATTAATATGACCTTCAGCGATGCAGCAGCTGCTGTAGCTCCAGGTGTATTGACTTCAGGTACATTCAGGCCTACCAATGTAGGAACACCTGATAACTTCCCGGCTCCCGGGCCTGGTAGCCTTACACAAGCAACACCATTGCTGTCATCTTTCACCAGTGCTAACAATCCTAATGGTGACTGGAAACTATTTGTTCTGGACCAGGCGGCTGGTGATTTAGGTACAATCACAAGCTGGTCAATTACATTCAGCGTTGTTCCTACAGCTGTCTGGACTGCCAGCCCTGCTGCACCAAACAGTCTTTTCTCGAACGCGGCAGCCACTATTCCTTATGTAGCAGGTACTGCTACAGATGTTGTATGGGTGAAACCTGCGACGACTACGACTTATACTGCAACGATAAGCTCAGGACCTTGTGCCGGCGCCAATAACGTAACAGTTACTGTACTGCCAAGACCTGCTGTTACTGTTTCTGCCGGTGGTTGTGCTCCTATCACATTAAATGCTGGTGGAGCTGTTAACTACTCATGGTCTCCGGGCGGTGGATTAAGTTCTACAACGGGTGCCAGCGTGGTGGCTACACCGGGTGCCAATACCACCTATACTGTTTTAGGGTATGGTGCCAATGGTTGCTCTAACACCGCTTCAACTACGGTGAATGGAACATCTACTGCTGCTGTTATTGCTGCTCCTCCTGCATTTGTGAGCCTGATTAATCAGGGTTTTGATGGTACAACAATACCAGCAGGATGGGCTGAGCAAAATCTCAGTACACCAATTGGTACAGTACCAGGGTGGATTTTTGGTACTGCAACCGTTTTATCACCTGCACAAAACGGTGGTGCTAATTCTTATGCTTTAGGTAATTTCAATAACGTTGCCGGAAATAACACCATTAGTAACTGGTTATTTGCACCAACTGTTACTATGCAAAATGGTGATGTGCTTACCTTCTACAGCCGTACTGTTACAGGAGCTGCATTCCCCGACAGGCTGGAGGTAAGGTTAAGTACGAATGGTGCAAGCACCAACGTAGGCGCAACTAATACGAGTGTGGGTGACTTCACAACCGTGTTGCTGACCATCAACCCAACGCTTACTACAACAGGTTATCCTTCTACCTGGACACAGTTTACTGCAACAATCAGTGGACTTGCTGCTCCAACAAGCGGACGTATTGCCTTCAGGTATTTTGTGACTAGTGGTGGTCCGGCAGGTGCTAACTCTGATAATGTAGGTATTGATAATGTACAATTGAACAGGCCTTTGGCTGGAGTTTGTGCCAATACTGTATCTACTTTCAGTGTTAACATTACAGGTGGTATATCTCCGTTTACGCTGGTTTATTCTAACGGCACTACGAATACTACTTATAATAACTATACGAGTGGTACCCCGATACAGGTTTCTCCTTCAGTAACTACTAACTATACAATCGTATCAGTTACTGGTGCTAACGGTTGCGCTGGTGTTGGTAATACTGGTACTGCAACTATCAATGTGGTAGCAGCTCCTGCTATTACAGCTCAGCCGCAGAGTGTATCTGCCTGTGATGCCGGTAATGCTTCATTCAGTGTAACAGCAACACCACTGAATAATACCTACCAGTGGCAGGTAAGCACCAATGGTGGTGGCAGTTATACTAACCTTGCAAATGGTGGTGTTTATGCTGGTGTAACTACAACTACACTTTCACTTACTGGTGTTACAACTGCGATGAATGGTTATCGGTACCGTGTAGTTATCACTGGTCAGTGTCCTCCTTCACCAGTTACAAGTGCAGCAGCAATACTGACTGTAAATGTTGCTCCAACTATTACAGCCCAGCCTGCTAATACAACAAGATGTGCCGGAACAACAGCTTCATTCAGTGTAACTGCAACTGGTAACAGCCCGACTTACCAATGGCAGGTGAGCACTAACGGTGGTGGTACTTACACCAATATCGCCGGTGCTACTTCTGCAACGCTGACATTGTCAGGTGTGACAACTGCAATGAGCGGTAACTTATACCGTGTGGTAGTAACAGTTGCTCCTTGCGGAACAACCGCTACTTCAAATGCAGGCACCCTTACGGTGAATGCACTGCCTGTGGTTACATTGACAAATGCTGATCCTTCTATTACTCCGGGACAGACCACGACCATTACTGCTACCAGCGTTCCTGCAGCGCAAACTGCAAACAGCTGGTCATGGACAAGAAATGGTTCACCGGTTTCTCCTGCGGTTACTGGTAACGTGTTAACTGCTAATATCGATGGTCTGGGAACTTACCGTGCAACAGTTACAGATGTAAACGGATGTACTGCTACATCTGCTGGTTCTGTAACAATCACCGGTGAAGCTTCTGATCGCCTTTGGATCTACCCGAATCCATCAAGTGGCCAGTTCCAGGTTAGATTGTTCTCAAGCGGTAACCCGACTGAGAAGAGGATCGTATCGGTTTACAACTCTGCCGGTGCCCGTATCGTTGATAAAGTATTTGTCCTGACTGATGCTAACGGACCATACCTGCGCATGGATTTTGACCTCTCTGGTCAGGCTGCCGGTGTGTACGTGGTGAAAGTTGAAGACAGATTCAATGATAAAACAACTACAGGTTTAGTAGTGATCTCACATTAATCCTGAATAGTGATATACTTTCAAAGCCGCCCTTAACCGGGCGGCTTTTTTTATTGCAGTAACCGATCCCGAGTAAGACTTTTAACCCAATGGGCCGGTTCGCAATGACGGGTGTCATGTTCCTGGCAATCAGCTTGAATAGTAAATAAGTTGACTGAAAGGTATGCACATGCAAAAGGGCCGCTTTAACAGCGGCCCTTTGTATTTTATTTTTCAGCCCAATTCGCCTGAAAATTTTCTGAACTGGTTGTTATCAGAAACCTTTCTTTTCGGCCGATTTTAGAGGGGGTAATTTAAAATCATCCACAGCGCTTTTTTGGGCTATCATTTTTTCAATCTCCTCAATTTTGCGGGGAGCAAAAGCTGAAAGAAGTTCATAACCTGTTTCTGTGATCAACGCATCATCCTCGATACGGACAGCAATACTCCACCATTTCTTATCGCATTTGCTTCCTTCAGGAATATAAATGCCAGGTTCAATAGTGATTACCATATCCTTTTTCAATTCACCATACGTACCCCGGTCGTGAACATCCAGGCCAATATGATGACCAAGACCATGAGGATAGTACTGGTTTGCTTCTTCTTCCGTTTTGGCAACACCAAGTTTTACCAGTCCGGCGGTGATCGTTTTGCGGGCAGCATTATTAATGTCAGCCCATTTACAACCATTTTTCAGTAATTGAAATGCAGCTTCCTGTGCATCATACACAAGCTGGTAAATAGCTTTTTCTTCAGCCGAAAATTTGCCATCAACAGGAATTGTCCTGGTTACATCAGCGGTGTAACCATGGTATTCAGCACCCACATCCATCAACAGCATACTGGTTCCTACTTTTGTTTTTGTGTTTTCCATGTAGTGTAGAATACAGCCATTTTCGCCGGCACCAATGATGGAGCCGTAGCCCACTTCCTCGGCACCATATTTCTTATGTACATATTCATGCAGGCCCTGGATCTCCAATTCGGACATATCAGGACGGACGGCTTTCATGACCTCATTCTGACCCTGGCAGGATATTTCAATGGCTTTACGCAGTAATACCAGTTCTTCGCCTGTTTTTATCTCCCGGAGCTGGGCCGTCAGATCACGATAGGCTTTGGTATCAAAACGTTTTTCTTTTGCATACTCATCCGGAACTCCGGCTTTTTGCCTGAATTGCTGGATAAGATCGAAGAGATCAGCATTATCCCTCGGATTGTTCGGTATATCCACCGGGAAACGGTCGAAGATCACTTTATCAAATTTGCTGAAATCAAGGCCCAGTTTTTTGAAATCCTCGCCGTTATAAACGGTACTGATACCGAGTTTTTCTTTTACACCTTCTGTTCCAAGTCTTTTACCCGTCCATTGCTCAGCAGCAGCATTTCTTTTTTGTACAAAAAGGAGTTCTTGGAAACGGTTGCCGGCAGAGTCGGCTTGTTCATTTTTAAAAATGAGAAAAACAGAGTGCGGCTCCTTGTACCCGGTGAAATAATACATATCCGGGTTTTGGTGATAGAGATATTCCACATCATTGGAGAAGGTACGGGTAGGGTAGGCGAATACTACCATCACCGAATTATCCGGCAATAGTTCCCGGAGGGCCGCCCTGCGGCTGGCATGAAATTCTTTACTGAGATAATCTTTGGGTGTGAGATCATCCGGTTGTGCTGGTGAAGGCTGAGCTGCCAGCAGGCAGGATGAAATAATGCCCGCCAAGAGCGGGACTGTGTTTCTGAAATAATGTATAGGCATAAAAAAAGGTTGATGAAATAAATATAAACGCTTTCATCAACCCCGGCGATAAAATTATATGAGTGGCCTTTTACTCCTCATCGTCCTCCTCATAATATGCATCTTCATTGCTTTTGTAATGTTCTTCCCAGGCTTTCACAGCTTCATCACTCAGGCACTCAATAATATCTGCCAACTGGTCTTTTTTCAATTTCCAGGCTGTTTCTGCCAGGTCATCATAGCGCTGAATGAAAAGGCAATGATCCGTCGACATCGCAATTTTAATAAGTGTAATGGGTGAGTCTTCCTTTTCTTTCACCAGGTAGTAACAACCGGTTTCCAGCAGGTCATAGGTATACATACATCCTCCCTTTTTTGAATGTTCATAAAATAATACAGGTCGATAATCCAATCTTTAATGGGTAGTTACTTTACAATTTACGGATCCTCAAATTAGCCGGTAATGGTAAGAATCGGGTGGGTTAGAAGCAGGATTCAAAATTAGGGAGTTTGGAAAGTCCGGCAGAATATATTTTTGGGTCGGCCCTAATTAAAGATAAATAAATATCGTCTTATATCAGATTTTCAATTATTTATAAAGATTATCGAAAATTATGAGGCCGGTAATTTTTATTTTACACACTGAGTGACCCCGCAGGGACTCGAACCCTGGACCTACTGATTAAGAGTCAGTAGCTCTACCAACTGAGCTACGGAGTCAGAACTATAAAATTAGGGGGAATAACCTTTTCACAATTATGATCTGCGGGTCAATATCCTGTAGAAG
>JAEUVP010000407.1 GCA_016786805.1 Chitinophagaceae bacterium
GACCTGCTGACTTTCAGAGACACAGAAGGGATGTATTACGGAGCTGTGGTTACCGGGGCTTACCGAGATACAAAAGGCACCAACATAATTCATCTTCTTGATTATAGAAGTGTACAAAAACCTGCAAAGGAAGAGTTAGTAAAAGCAGCTTTATTAGTGTTGGATAAAGAGGTAAAGGAAGCAGAGCCGGATGGGTGGGGTAACAGGAATGCGAATAATATCTACGGGCTGATGTTGTCTGCCAAAAAATACAAGGAACAGGTATTGAAAGCAGAGAAAGTAGGAGATATCGTGTTTCATGAGTTTGCCTTTTGGAAAGACGGGCTTAAAAGTTTTTGTGACCTGTTGAAGTATGATTGGAATGTTTTGCCTGCTTATGCCATATTAAATGCCGGTACTGATAATAAACCGCCGTATTTTAAGGCAAAACTGGTTTACTATACAACGGAAATGGACATTACAGAGGCGGAACTGGCAGCTATTATTACCTCTTTTAAACAGCATAAACCGGTAAAGATACTCGGCCATTTGTTTGATCCCGGGATCATGAAAGCCTGGCTTTCACAGATGAATGGGTCGGAGGGAAAGGTTTCTGTTTATATAAGTATGGAAGGATTTGACCAGTCGGATACTTTTTTGATCAATAATATATTAAGCCGGGTTTTTGGAGAATGGCTGAAGCATATTGGCTTAGTGATAGATGAATATTTTTTCCGGGTGGAAGATGTTATCGAAAAATCAGGTACTACTGCTGTTTATTATAAAAGCCTGGATGTGGTAATTGAAGATTGGGGAAAAAGAAAGTTGATAAACAAATAGGTTCAAGATAATGTGATTGGTGAGAATCGTCAATTAATACAATTTCAAAAAATGGTAATTGGCAAAGTGGCAGGCGGACTTTTACCATTATCAAAAAATATTATGGAAATAACAGAAACATACCAGCAGCCCAATGAACAGGGTTATTATGGTTCCTTCGGCGGGGCCTATATTCCCGAAATGCTGCACCGCAATGTGGAAGAGCTGCGGACAAAGTACCTTGACATTATCTATGAGGAAGGTTTTCAAAAGGAATTTAATGACTTGCTGCGGGATTATGTGGGACGGCCGACTCCCTTGTATCATGCAGAACGGATGAGTAAGCGCTACAGTGCCAATATTTACCTGAAGCGGGAAGACCTTTGTCATACCGGTGCTCATAAGATCAATAATACCGTCGGGCAGATATTGCTGGCACAACGGCTGGGCAAGAAAAGGATCATTGCAGAGACAGGAGCGGGTCAGCATGGTGTGGCAACTGCCACAGTATGTGCATTGAAAGGAGTGGAGTGCATCGTGTACATGGGTGAAAAAGATATTGAACGGCAGGCACCGAATGTGGCGAGAATGAAAATGCTCGGTGCTACGGTGATACCGGCGACCAGCGGCAGCAAGACCCTGAAAGATGCGACGAATGAAGCTATCCGTGACTGGATCAATCACCCGGATGATACACATTATATTATTGGCAGTGTGGTGGGGCCACATCCTTATCCAGATATGGTGGCCAGGTTTCAAAGTGTGATCAGCGAAGAGATGCGCAAACAATTATTGGAAAAAACGGGGAGTGAATTACCCGATTATGTGATTGCCTGTGTGGGTGGAGGCAGTAATGCAGCGGGTGCATTCTATCATTTCTTAGATGAACCTTCGGTGAAGCTTGTTGCTGTGGAAGCAGCAGGTCACGGTGTGAACAGCGGTATGAGTGCAGCCACCACGCAACTCGGTAAGCCGGGAATTTTGCATGGTAGTAAAAGCCTGCTGATGCAAACCGCAGATGGGCAGGTGGTGGAGCCGCATAGTATCTCTGCGGGGTTGGATTACCCGGGAATTGGACCCTTGCATGCTAATTTGTTCCAGACCGGTCGTGCTATTTTCATGAGTGCTACCGATACCAAAGCATTGAATGCTGCTTTTGAACTGAGTAAAACAGAAGGAATTATTCCGGCACTGGAGTCTGCACATGCTTTACATGCACTGAAGATGATCAATTTTAAAAAGACCGATGTGATAGTGATCTGTTTGAGCGGAAGAGGGGATAAGGATCTGGATACGTATATGAAAAATCTGCCCCTCTAAATCTCCCCTCAAGGGGAGACTTGGGACTCCGATTGTTGAAGCTTCTTATAGCCTCAAAAGTTCATGATATGGGAGATATGTTTTATGGAGCCATAAAGCCAATTTTTGAAAGAGCGGAGGAGTTAAGGAAGAATCCGACGGAGGATGAAAAGTTATTATGGCTGTATTTGAAAAGAAATCAGCTGGGTGTAAGATTTAAGCGGCAACACCCGATCTGGATGTATATAGCAGATTTTTATTGCCACGAACTAAAATTGGTCATTGAAGTTGATGGTTCTATACATAATTTAAAGCAAGTGATGGAACATGATATTATCCGGGAAGAAGATATCTCTTCTTTTGGAATAAAAGTGATCAGGTTCAGTAACAATGAAGTGAAAAACAGGATAGAATCAGTAGTTGAAAGAATCAAATTTACAATAAGCGAATTAACAGCTAATGGAACAAACACAGAAAAGCAGGATTAGCAGGGTCTTCGAAAGTCTCCCCTTGAGGGGAGATTTAGAGGGGCAAAAAAAAGGAGTGCTTAACGTCTATTGCACCGCAGGCTATCCCCATTTGCATGCAACTGCTGAAGTGATGAAAGCCCTGCAGGCCAATGGTGCGGACCTGATTGAACTGGGTATGCCGTATAGCGATCCGCTGGCAGATGGGCCGGTGATACAGCATAGCAGTTCGGTGGCATTAGCCAATGGAATGACGATTGCCATATTGTTTGAGCAATTGCGGCAGTGCAGAAGCAATATTACGGTACCGGTTGTATTGATGGGTTATATGAACCCCGTTTTGCAATATGGCTTTGAACGTTTTTGTGCTGATGCAGCTTCCGTGGGAGTGGATGGGTTGATCCTGCCCGATCTTCCGGAGTATGAATTTGAAACAGAATACGGAGCCATTATTAAAAAATACGGGCTTGATTTTATTTTCCTGGTTACACCCGAAACGGCTGAAGAACGGGTCAGGAAATTAGACCAGCTCAGCTCGGGGTTTTTATATGCGGTGTCTTCTTCGTCCACTACCGGCAGTGATAAGGCAGCTGGCGATGTGACAGCATATTTACAACGGTTACAGGCCATGCAACTGCAAAACCCGGTACTGGTTGGGTTTGGTATTAAGGATAAACAAAGTTTTGAAGCAGCCTGTGCCCATGCCAACGGGGCGATCATAGGAACAGCCTATATCAATGCATTGGGAAAGGGAGAACCTGTTGAAGAAGCTACCCGGCGGTTCTTGTCCGGCATTCTATACTGAGATTTGTCGCTTTTCTGACATCTTTCCGGTGATTTTCTACGTTTATGATCAATAAAATTGTTAAACGGCAGGGAGCCGGTTTGCCGGTCCTGCCTGATTCTCTACATTTGTGGTTTATTAATACCCTCAGCGTAAAACGAGTCTATGTCAAATCGAATCAGTAAATTATTTTTTATCCTGTTGCTGTCTCCTTTGTTCACGATGGCACAACCAGTGGTGGCTGTTAAAAAGCCTGCTACTGAAAAAGGATTTACGATCACCGGTGATATCAATGGCCTGGTAAAAGGAACGGTGGTAAAACTGGTCAATGCCAATACGAATACCGAACTGGCTGCTACTATGGTTTCCGAAAAGAAAGTAACGGTGAAGAAAAATGGTAAACTGGTCAGTTCCATGAAATCAGTTTTTGTATTGAAAGGAAAGATGACAGAGCCTGATCTTTGCCTCGTGTCTATAGGGGATATGAAGCCGTATAATATTTATGCAGAAAACAGTGCGATCACTATTACGGGCAGTAATGGGGCTATGGATAAATGGGTGGTGAAAGGTTCTGCCTCGCACAAAGACTTCCAGGATTTTGAGAAAACCTTTACGCCACTGGCCCAGAAACTGAATACCGCCGGTAACACCATCAATAACACCGCACCCGGCCCGCAACGGGATGCAATGATCACTTCGTATACTGCTTTACAAAAGGATATTCAAACTACCATTGACAGTTTTATCACCGTAAAAAAATCCTCTTATGTTTCTCCGTTTGTATTGCTGGTGATGATGGGTTTTAATGATGATCCTAACACGGCTGAAACAAGGTTCAACAAACTGGATACAGCTGTACAAGGTTCTTATATCGGGAAAATCTTAGCTAACCAGATAGCAGACGGAAAGATCGGGGCTGTGGGAACACAGGCCCTGGAATTTACCCAGGCAGATACCTCCGGGAATCCCGTTTCCCTATCATCATTCCGGGGTAAATATGTATTGGTTGATTTCTGGGCCAGCTGGTGCGGCCCCTGCCGGGATGAGAACCCGAATGTTGTGCAGAACTATAATAAGTTCAGGGATAAGAATTTTACCGTGCTGGGTGTATCACTGGACAGACCTGGTCAGAAAGATAAATGGCTGAATGCGATCAAAGAAGATAACTTAACCTGGACACATGTAAGCGACCTGCAATTCTGGAATAATGAAGTAGCTAAAATGTATCGTATCCAGGGCATACCGCAGAATATATTGGTGGATCCGAATGGAAAGATCATCGGGAAAAACCTGCGTGGTGCTGCACTGGAATCTAAACTTTGTGAGATACTGGGTTGTAATTAACGACCAACCTTATTTAAGTGCAAGGCCGGAACGTATTTGTTCCGGCCTTTTCATTCAGCTTACTACTGCTATTTCTAATTCACATCTTCACCTTTCTTCAGTTTTTCAATGATGGTTGTTACATTGTTCTTGTTATTGGTATCCGGTGCCAGTGGCAATGCCTGTTGTGCAAATTTTAATGCGTTTTTAAAATCGCCATTGGCGGAATAACCTCTTGTCATACCCATCAAAGTGGTGAACTGTCCGGGATTTTTTGCAAAATTGGTTTTGAATATTTCCAATGCTTCTTTGGGTTTCTTTTGTTGCAATAAACGTCTTCCGTACTGGTGTATCTCGTTCATGCTGGCAAAAGCCATAGCTGTTTTCATGATCGCTGCCGCTTCTT
>JAEUVP010000421.1 GCA_016786805.1 Chitinophagaceae bacterium
GCATCTCCTGCGAAATATCTGTTCCGTAAACAGTGGTGGCAATTTCTAAAAGAGCTTTGGTGGAAAGCCCGGTGCCACAGGCAATATCTAATGCGGCATCAAGTTTTTTATCAAGCTGCAAATACTCTTTGATATGCCTGATCGTGTTATGGTGGAAATCGGGTCGTCCTTTTGAATAACGTTCTGCCGCTGTCTTTGGATCAAAATAGTTCATGGTTTATTGACTGGTACCGAATATACGAACTGTTTTGAACCAGGTTATTGCTGCTGATATAGTTCGGATATTACTGCACGATTGCTTTATCCCAGTTGCGGATCATATCCGCAACGCTTGTATGAACGGATGTATCCAGGAAGTGGAGTAGGTCGGTATCATTTAATTTTTCCCGTTGTTGTTTAAATGCCTTCCAGAGTGTTGGAACCAGTTCTTTTCCGGCAGCATCATACATGTCGCCGGCGGCCGCATGCCAGCGACATTGGTACCAGCCATAATTCTTGGCATGCATCTTCCCGATTTCCTCATAATGCTCTTCCAGATCCTTCAGGCTTGTATAGGTAAATCCTTTGGTGCCTGCACTGATCACCATGCGGGGAAAAAGGGTGAGGGCCGGTAATTGTTCCGGTTCTTCTTCAGCAATATAAGTGTGCAGTAAAATATTGCAGAATAATTCGCCCATCCATTTGCGTTGTATTTCAAGTCCGCCCTGCAGGTGAAAAGCATGACCCAATTCATGTAAGGCCAGCAGATCAAAAAACCCTTCCATACTGATATCGCCGCTGCTGTTACGGTACACCGTTTCAATTTGTGTACGCAACCCGTCGGGTAACTGTTCCATCGGTGGTATAAAACTTTTCCAGAAGGGATTATCTTCAGCTGCTACAATAAGTGTTTGTGCATCGTTGTAATGCGGCATTCCATAAACAGGAAAAGTGGTATAGCTGCTCCAGTCGGCAGCAGATAATACTAACAAGGTTATGGTGGGCTGAAAGCCGGTAAGCTGCTGCTGAAAGCGGATGGCTTTTTCTAACCGGTTGCTGATAGCAGTAGCCCGTTGCTGCTGTCCGTTGCTATAATACACATGGAAACTTGTTTGTTCCAATGCGGATAGCTTATCAAAATTTTGTGCAGTTATCTCTGCTGTTAATGAACAAAGAAACATAGCGGAGAGCAGAACAGTTTTTTGCATACTGGTTGATTTAACTGTAAAACTCGTTCACTGCTGACACGGTAAATAGTAAAAAAGCGACATTATAAACGCAGGGTAGCCTGCAGGCGGATGGGCGAACCTTCCAGGTCTTTTTCAATCAGGCGGGGAGAAACACCGGTGAATTGTTTAAAGTCACGGATCAGGTGCATCTGGTCGAAATAATTACATTCATAAGCAATCTGTGTCCAGCTCATGCCGGTAAAATTTTCACGCAACCGGTAGGCTTTTGAGAAACGGACGATCCTGGCAAATAGTTTTGGCGGCAACCCGATGCGTTCCTTACTCACCCTTTCAAACTGGCGCAGGCTTAAGCAGGCCAGGGAAGCTATTTTTTCAACGGGCATAGTACCTCCTGA
>JAEUVP010000426.1 GCA_016786805.1 Chitinophagaceae bacterium
CTGATTCAACCAGTTCTTTAACCGTTCCAGCCAGTTATCCGTTGTTGTTTTATTATTCATGCCAAATCCATGACCACCTGCCGGGTATAAGTGCAACTCAACAGGCACCTTATTTTTTATACAGGCCTGGTAGTAACGCAAGCTGTTATCCACCGGAACAGCCCCATCATCCCCGGCATGAACTAAGAAAGAGGGTGGCGTGGCAGTTGTTACCTGCAACTCGGATGAAAAGAAATTGATCTTATCCGCAGCTGCATTCGCTCCAACCAGGTTATTTCTTGATCCTTTATGGGTGATGGTACTGTCAAAGCTGATCACCGGGTAAATAAGAATAGCGAAATCAGGGCGAACAGAAGTAGTGTCATTGTTTAACGGATCTGCTTTAAAAGAAAAATGTGTAGCGGCGGAAGAAGCCAGGTGGCCGCCTGCTGAAAATCCCATAATACCTATTTTGTTTTTATCGACCCCCCATTCTCTTGCATTCATTCGGACTAACCTTACTGCCTGCTGTGCATCCTGTAATGGTGCCATACTTCTGTCTACCTGTGTTGTATCATCCGGCAACCGGTATTTTAATACGAATGCAGTAATACCCCAACGATTGAATTCTTCCGCCACTCTTGTTCCTTCTTTATCAAAAGCGAGGATCGTGTAACCACCACCGGGGCAAATGATAACAGATTGTCCATTCGGTTTTGCAGGACGATAGATAGTCAATGTTGGGCGGCTCACTTTAGCAATGCGGGTCACATTATCTCTTGTTACTGAATTTTCTTTGTTGGCTGCCCCCGTTGAATTGGGCACAACATTTTGATAAAGGGGTACTATCTGCGGCGGCTTATTGGCAAAAACTGTTTTGTCAAATCCAGATGCAATCCTGTCATCAAACCACCTGTATCCACCTGCTTCAATATCCTTATGGTCATTAAAAATGATAGCCGGAGTATAACGGCTTGCGGCTTGTTTGGTCAATTGCTTTGCCCATTTCACTCTTTTATCGGTAGCCGAGCCCTCGCCGGTGTTATTGTACTCTGCATAATCGACGGTGCTTTCATTGGTAGCGTTGCCCCAGTTATCCCAACCTTCCGGTGCAATCACTTTCGGCAGATCACAATGAATGAATGTGGTTTTAGCGTAAGCTCTCCAGGGGCGGCCAAGATATAACCTGGTTACTGCAGGCTCCGCAATGATCTTACAATCAAGAAATACAAAACCATATAACTTTCCCTTCGTGGTATTCGCTGCGGTGATATAAGAATTGCTCTTTGCTTTTATGGTACAATTCTTAAATACAGCCGTGGAGGGGCCGAAAATAAAATCCGTTGTTCCTTCGATATAACAATCAACAAACAACTGTCTTGCCTGCTCACCTGACAGAAAAATGGTGTCCTGGTTACCAAGGAATTTACAGTTTTTGAAAACAGCCTTATCCGCATCAACGTACAGGGCCAATGCCTGGCCAACAGGACCGGCTGTATTAGTAAATGTTATATTCTCTGCCCTGAACCGGTTCCCGGAGATCTTTGCAGTATAAGAAGTGAAAGTTGTATGCTTACCCTTTCCTGAATAATCATTAAAACTGATAATAACACTGTCCACATTTTCCCCGATAAAAGTTACATCGGTATTGTTTGCCGGTAATTCGATCTTTTCATTATAAATACCGTTCTTAATATACAAGGTGATCGGCGCTAATGGGTATACCCGTATAGCATCGATGGCATCCTGTATAAAATAATAATCTCCTGTTCCGTCTTTTGCAACGGTAAAAATATATTTATACTGCTGCGGGTTGGCTGTCTGAGCTTTTGCATATAACAAACACCCTGCTACAAGGAAGATTATAATACCCAGTTTTCTCATCACTTAATGATTATTTCTTTACAACAGATTTAATGATATGTGTTGCCAGGTCCGGGCATTTCTCTTTGATCTCATTCAGTACTAATTGAGCTACCAGCCGGGCTCCCAGCTCACTGAAATGGGTGTTATCTTCTTTTCCCAAAGGATAATTCGGGTGTTCACCCGGTTTCAATTGAAGAAATAATAACCGGGAGTCCGCTTCGCCAAATTGCTGGTACAAGGCCTGTGTTAATCTGTCCATATCAAACAGAATTACTTTTTCTTCCTTTGCGACATCCCGGATTATTTGTGCATAGATATCATGTGTACCACTGATCTTACCCGTACTGTCAAATTTTCTCCGGGCCATGGGTGTCAGTAAAAGCGGGGTGGCATTTTTAGCCCTGACCTCCTTTACATATTGTTGCAGGTTATTTTTAAACTCTGTTTCTGTTGTAAATGTTTTTTTAGTGGGCACTTCATCATTATGCCCAAATTGAATGATGACATAATCACCGGCTGCTGCCTCATCCATGATCTGCTGCCATAACCCTTCTTTCCTGAATGAACTGGTGCTTCGTCCGTTTTTTGCTTTGTTGACTACTGTAACCGTTGAATCCCAGAACCAGACAAAGGGCATGCCCCAGCCAGTCTCCGGGTATGCACTTATTTCTTTGATACTGGCAATGGAATCACCGGCAATAAATATTTTTACATTGCCCTGCTCAGTTAGCATTAAAGAAAACAAGAGTAGTAGCGTTGAAAAAAGGTAATTTCCTTTCATGGTATATTTAGTTTGGCAATAATACTCCGTTTCAATCTTAGCATTTAGCCGACTTGCTGAAAATGCGGCCTGTACCCGGTTCAATTCAATGGGGCGCCCATTTGCCTAAGATATTCACGGGTGTTATATGTCTTGCTTCTTCATCAGTTAATTGCCTGGCCCAGTTTACTCTTTTATACGGTTCAGCCGAAGCTCCGTAATTCTTATACTCGGCATAACGGGTAGTCTTAAAATTGTCGGTGTTATTCCAGTTGCTCCACCCTTCGGGTCTGATATGCTCACCGATAAAACAACGCATATATACCACAGAAGCATAAGGTCTCCAGGGGCGGCCTAAGGAAACACTGTGCAATGAAGTGTCCCCGGTCAGCACACAATCATTAAATATATAGCCGAATTGCTTGTCTGCCGGAGTAGAAGCTGCTGTAATGTGAGAGTTCTTTTTGCTGTGAACATGGCATTGCTCAAACCAAACCGTTGCTGAGCCAAAAATAAAATCGGTTGTCCCTTCAATATAACAATGCTCATAATATTGCCGGCTTTTCTCACTATTGGTAAACAATACATCTTGGTGGCCAATAAAGCGGCAATTGGTAAAGATTAGTTTGTCGCCGTCCGCTTCGATCGCCACGGCTTGCCCGGCAGTGAACCCTGCATCATTTTGAAAAGTGATATTGCTGGCTGTAAAATTGTCTGCTTTCAGCAAGAAACTCCAGGAGGTTCGTGTATTAATGGTATCTCCCCTCGGAGAAAGCTTCCCCGTATGATCATCATAGGTGAGGATCGTGTTAAATTTATCTTCCCCAATAAGGGTGACAAAGTTTTTAGATGAGTCAAGCCGTAGTTTTTCTTTATAAACACCATTTTTAATCAAAATAGTAAAAGACTTTTTATTATTCAACGGAACGGCATTCAATGCTGCTTGTACCGATGAAAAATCACCACTGCCGTCCTTTGCCACCGTAATTTGAGTAGTAGCATCTTTATTCTTTTTAACGAATGTTCTTTTCAAAAAATCATTAATAATGGTAACAGTTGAATCGAACCAGGGATTGAACAATATAAAAGAATGGGGAGAGCCTTCAAATGTTTTAACCGATGAAGCGATGCCATATTGGTTCAATACCCGGATAAAATCTTCCCGGCCTGCATGCATCCGGGCCACGCTGCTGTTGATGAAAAGAGTAGGTGGAGTATGCGGGCCCACATGCGTTAATGGTGCCGCCTCTTCCCATATCGCCGGATTTTCAGTTTTTGAATATCCGAACCAATGTGTGGCAGCAGATACTCTTTTACTGTCATCCCCCTCTCCTGATTCCGGGTGAATAAAAGCCAGTGTACCATCAATATCAATTACCGCATTTACTTTACTGGATGTATTATTATTACACCCTTCTTCGCCTTCAAATACTTTTAATCCGTTCGTTGATCCCATAAAAGCAGCCAGTTCACCGCCGGCTGAATGGCCGGAAGCAACGATCATATTCGTATCAATCCCGTATTTATCCGCATTCTTTCTTACCCACCTGATCGCTGCTTTGATATCATGAATGGCGGCAGGATATAATGCTTCCGTTGATAATCGGTATTGAGGAGTGATACACACATAACCCAATGCTGCCAGTCGCTGAGCTAATGCATAATGTAAACTGCGGTCACCGCTTCTCCAGCCGCCGCCATGTATGATGAGTATAGCCGCTCTCTTAGTTTTTGTCTTTTGTGCGGGACTAAAAACATCGAGTAAAAGTTTCCAGCTACCCCGCTGGCAATAGACAATATCTTTTTTTTCATTTACCTTAACGGGTTTCGGAGTCACCGGCAATTGAATGAAAGGATAGTTCTTCTGATTTTTTTTAAGCTCATTGTTTACATTATAAGAAGTATCACGGATGCCGGTGATTCCCGCTGTTGATTGAGCATTGGTAAATAAAGCTGTCAATACAAATAATATAGTACCCAGTGCTCTCATGCTATTTTTTTACTGTTGAAATAACCCTTTCAGCCAGGTCAGTTTTCAATGTTACCAATTCTTTCAGTACCAACTGGGCAACTAACCTTGCTCCTAACTCATTGAAATGGGTATTATCATCTCTTCCCTCCGGGTAATTCGGATGCTCCCCGGGTTTTAACTGGAGAAACAGCAGCTTTGATAATTCCGGGCCAAACTGCTGGTATAATGTTTTGCTCAGTTCATCCAGGTCAACCAGATCAGCTTTCTCCTGAACAGCCACTTCTTTCACTAAAGC
>JAEUVP010000471.1 GCA_016786805.1 Chitinophagaceae bacterium
AATATACTGGCCGCTGAAAAAACTAAAATGAATGCTGCCTTCACTGCCAATGATAGTACAATGGTCGCTGGCTTCCGCTGCCGTAAAACACCAGCTGCCACTGAACAGGATGCCATTGCTAAACAACAATTGCCCGGTCACTATATCATCCGCTGCATAATAACCGCCCTGGTTAAGTGCTATACCTTGTATGGTTTTAACGTCTCCAAATAAATAATAGAGTATGTCCAGCTGGTGCGGCGCCAAATCATGAAAGAGACCGCCACCGGCAATAGCAGGATCAAAACGCCAGGCGATCTTTTCATCGGCCAGCTCCTCAGTGCTGGGTGCAGGTTTATAGAATTGTAATTGCACCAGCCGTATATCGCCGATAATTTTTTGCTGTACCAATTCTTTTAACCGCAAAAACAAAGGCCATTGTCTTCGGTAATGTGCCACCGTTACTTTTACGTTGGCTGCAGCGGCAGCATTCGCTATGTTTTGTGCTGCTGCATAATTCAATGCCATCGGTTTTTCTACATACACGGGTTTGCCGGCCCGGATAGCAGCGAGTGCATATGCTTCATGCGAGGATGGTGGCGTGGCAATATAAATGGCATTCACATCCGGGTCATGGATCAGTTCATTCGCATCCGCATAACACCTGGGTACATTGTGCCGTTGGGCATAGTCGGCTGCTTTGGTTGCATCGCGGCGCATCACGGCCACGAGGCGGGAACCCGGCACTTTGGAAAAAGCAGGACCGCTTTTTACCTCCGTTACATCACCACAACCAATTATACCCCAGCTGATCATATACCCTCCTAAATCCTCCCTCAAGGGAGGACTTTAAGTCGTTTAAAGATGTTAGTAAAAAACTGGTTACAGACGGTTCTTAAAATCCAGGTTGTTTTCTTTTAAAGTCTCTTTAGCGATTTCATAACCGGCATCAGCATGACGAATCACACCCATACCCGGGTCATTGCGTAATACTCTTTTTAATCTTGCTTCAGCAGCATCCGTTCCGTCGGCAACGATCACCATACCGGCATGAATGGAATAGCCCATGCCTACCCCGCCGCCATGATGCAAGGATACCCAACTGGCACCTCCTGCCGTATTCACTAATGCATTTAAAATAGGCCAGTCGGCTACGGCATCCGAACCATCGAGCATGGATTCTGTTTCCCGGTTGGGTGATGCTACGGAACCGGTATCCAAATGATCACGGCCGATAACGATCGGTGCTTTTACTTTCCCGGTTCTTACCAGTTCATTAAATGCCAGCCCTGCTTTTTCCCGTTCACCCTGCCCTAACCAGCAGATACGGGCCGGCAATCCCTGGAAAGCAATTTTCTCTTTGGCCATCTTCATCCAGCGGATCATCCCCTTATTTTCCGGGAACATATTCATGATGAGTTCATCTGTTACAGCAATATCATTGGGATCACCACTCAATGCCGCCCAGCGGAACGGGCCCTTGCCTTCGCAGAATAATGGCCGTATGTAGGCCGGTACAAAACCCGGAAACGCAAAAGGGTCATGTTTTGTAAGACGGCAATCTTTCAGATAAGCGCCAACCTGGATAACCCTGTCTTCAAACTCCCTGGCTCTTGCTCTTATATTGTTACCATAATCAAAAGTGATGGCGCCTTTGTCCATGAGTTGCAGCATCAGTTGTACATGCAGGTACATGCTTTCATATGCCCGGTGCAGGTATTCGGTTGGGTTTTCTGTTCTTAAAATATTGGCCTGTTCGTTGGTTAAAGAGTGTGGTATATAACCGATCAACGGATCGTGCGCAGACGTCTGATCGGTGAGTGTATCAGGAATGATATTTCTTTCAATTAGCCGCTGTAATAACTGAACGGCATTACACAGAACGCCAATACTCTTACCTGTACCTTGTGCCTTGTATCCTTGTGCCTTATCAATCGCTTCATCGATATATGTATATTTCTCGTCGAGGTATCTTGTTTCAAGTCGTTTATCGATCCTCCATTCTTCCACCTCAGCTATTAACGCCACCCCTTCATTCATCGTAATGGCTAATGGTTGAGCGCCGCCCATACCTCCCAACCCGGCTGTTACATTCAGTGTTCCTTTTAAGGTGCCGTTGAAGTGCTTATCAGCTGCTGCTGCATAGGTTTCATAAGTGCCCTGCACAATACCTTGTGAACCGATATAGATCCAGCTTCCGGCTGTCATCTGGCCATACATCATCAGGCCTTTCTTTTCCAGTTCATCAAAATGTTTCCAATTGGCCCAGTTGGGAACAAGTTGAGAATTGCTGATCAAAACCCTTGGCGCATCCGTATGTGTTTTCAGTATACCTACCGGCTTGCCCGATTGGATCAATAAGGATTCATCGTTCTCCAATACTTTGAGGGCAGCAATGATATGATCCAAGGCTTCAAAATTTCTCGCCGCTTTACCACGACCG
>JAEUVP010000489.1 GCA_016786805.1 Chitinophagaceae bacterium
CAGCACCTCCGGCTTCGAGCACTTTGCCCAGTACCGCACCCAGGCAAATGATCAATGCCAATCCCCCCAATGTATTTCCCACTCCTTTCTCTATGGATTTAATAACCTGCATAGGCTCCATACCCAGGAAAAGCCCGGCCAATATGGCAACAACGAGTAATGATAAAAAGGGACTCACCTTTTTAGAGGTTAAGAATATTTGCAGGCAAATGGCAAAAAATATGACGAGCAACTCCATGGTATATAATTATGCAGCGGTTATATTATTTCTGTAGCCCGGGAACATGTAGTACAGCTTCTAAAGCTGGCTTAGGCTGCCGGCTCCTGTCCCAAAACAAAGGATAATTCGTCCGGTTGGGAATAGGATAATCATTTTTCCAACTCATTCCATCATGTACACCCCAGCAGGTTACCCTTGCAATTTTATCTTTCCGGGTATAAAATATATTGAACAGCTCTTCATATCTTTTTGCGAGTAAATTTTGCATGCTGTCAGGTAATCCATTGGGGTAGGGATCAAAATAATTTTTAAATTCTTCCAGCTGAAACTGTTTGTCACTCATACCCTGGCCAATGATCTGTCCTTCTTTTGTTAAAGGCAAAACATCCACATCCAGTTCTGTAATCATTACTTTAACCCCGCAGGCGGCATAAGCATCAATAGCTGCTTCAATATAAGTTGTTTTGGGATAATTAAGTCCCCAATGCCCCTGCATTCCTACTCCATCAATACGGACGCCTTCTTTTTGCAGCATCTTTACCATCCGGACGATGCCATCTCTTTTTTCCGGCCGCCATGCATTAAAATCGTTATAATATAATTCAGTGTTAGGTGCAAATTCGCTGGCAAATTTGAATGCATATTTCACCAGTGTATCGCCATTGCCAAATGCATTTACCCAACTGGTAGGCCTGTAGCTGCCATCGTTATCAATCACCTCGTTTACGACATCCCATGCATGGACTCTTCCTGCATACCGGCCTGCAACAGTCTTAATGTGACTGCGGAGTCGTTCGATTTGTTCTTCTTTTGTATTGGGTTTTCCACCTGTATTTACAAAAAACCATGAGGGTACCTGGTTGTGCCAAACCAGCGTATGCCCGATGATAAACATGTTATGGGCCTTGCCAAATGCAACAAATGCATCTGCGGGACCAAAATTAAAAATACCGGGTTCGGGATTTACCAGGGCAGCTTTCATTGAGTTTTCAAGCGTTATGCTATTGAACTGCCGGACTACAATATCCTGTGAAGTCTTATCTGTTCCTGAAACGATTGCATCATTGACGGCTGTTCCCATCAGAAAAGCATCCTTATAAACATCTTTTAATACCGAAGGACTTTTTGCAGGCTTCGGTATGCTCTTTGTTTCTGCACAACTTCCAAAGCAATAGCAAATAATGATCAATAAGAATAATTCCTTTGTCCCTTTTTTCATGCGGTTGGTTTTTATTGCTGATCCCTTATGCGACAACATTTATTAATGTCCCTATATTTTCTATGGAGATTTTAATTTCATCGCCGCTTTTTAATGTGAAATCACTGCCAGGTACAATCCCGGTACCTGTCATGATCAAACATCCTTTTGGAAAGGAACATTCACGATAAACAAAGGAGACTAACTCTTCGGGGCTTCTTTTCATTTGTTCCAGTGTCACCATTCCTTCAAACACTTTCAGGCTGTTCCTGCTGATCTCCATGGAAATAACGTTGCTTTTATCCAACGGC
>JAEUVP010000492.1 GCA_016786805.1 Chitinophagaceae bacterium
CCAGGAGATCTGATCCATTAACGCCAGGCGTTGATTTTGCTGCTTATCCAAGATCAAGAACATGGGTATTTGGCGTAAACCTTACTTTCTAATAAACTAAACGATTGCAATATGAAAATCAAGTTTTATCAATCAATAGCAACCGTTTCTCTGGTTGCAGTATTGACAACCGTTGGTTGTAAAAAATATACAGAAGTAGAACCTGTTTCTCAGTATAGCATCCCGCAGGCATTTTCGGATGTATCAAATGCCACCAATGCACTGATTGGTGTATATGATGAACTGCAGGGGGATAATGGATATGGTATCCGCATCAGCATGTATTATCCATATGATTCGGATGAGGGTATTGTAAGCGGAAATATTGATAACGGCCGCCGTGGCGTGGGCCGCTACCAGTTATTGCTTACCAATTCTGAGATAGCCAATCCTTTCCGCCAGTTATACCGTGGTGTGGAAAAAGCAAACCTTTGTATCGAACAAATACCGTTGATGCCGCAGTATACCGGTGGATCAGCAGCTGACCAGGCCTTACTTAAGCGTTTACATGGGGAGGCATTGGTATTAAGAGCACAATATTTATTTCAATTGATGCTGAATTGGGGTGATGTACCTGCACCTATGATACCTGCTTACAAGCAACCCGATCTTTTTATTCCTCCAACTGACAGGGACTCTACGTATGATAAACTGATAGCGGACCTGGCAGTTGCAAGAGACCTGTTGCCCTGGAGAACAGATGCAGGGCCGAGAAACGAACGCATCACTAAAGGTGTTGCTAAAGCACTGAGGGCAAAAATGGCCTTATTCCGTGGCGGTTATTCTTTACGTAAGAACGGACAGATGGAACGCAGAAGTGATTTTCTTACTTATTATAACATTGCAAAGCAAGAATGTGAAGAATTGATGGCAAGAAGAGATCAGCATACGCTGAACCCCAGCTATTCAGATATCTGGAGAAAAGTAACTTCTTTCACGTATGACCCCCAAGGGGAGATCATTTTTGAAGTAGGTGCTGGTGGAGGTAACGGAAACAGCGATAGCCGGATGGGTAACTATGATGGTCCAAATCTGAGCAATGCATCAAGATATGGTGCTGGCGGTGGTGGTGTTCAAATGTTACCTAATTACTTTTACGCTTTTGATTCAGTGGATACACGCCGTGATGTAACGGTTACGCATTACCAGGTTACATCTGCTACCAATATTAAAAGTCAGCGTCGGTTAGGTGAATTGAATACTGGTAAATACCGCCGTGACTGGAGAGTTCCCCTGTTACCAGGCACCGTATTGAACGTGGGTTATAACTGGGCTATGATCCGTTTCTCTGATGTATTATTAATGTATGCCGAAGCAGTGAACGAGATCAATAATGGGCCGAATGCAGCTGCTATAGCTGCTTTTGAAGAAGTAAGAAAAAGAGCTTATGCAGGAAATACCGGGCTTATCGGAACCACGCCTACAGATAAAGCAGGCTTCTTTAATGCTATCGTGAATGAACGTTTCCTGGAATTTGGACATGAGGGTATCCGGAAGTATGACCTTCTTCGCTGGAACCTGTTAGCTGCGAAAATTGCAGAAGCAAGAACAAAGATCCAGCAGATCAGGGACCGGGTAGCGCCTTACACGTATGTACCACAATACATTTACTGGAAAAATAACGGCGAAGAAATTCAATATTATGCCGGTACAAATACAGCAACCACTGCACAACCATTCTGGAGGCCTACACAGATACCTTCACCAACGACGGGTTGGACAAGAGTAGACTGGGCACAGCATTTAACAACAGCCAGTGCTATTGATGGCAAACCATTGTGGCAGGGATTCGCTTCATTCTTTGTTCCGGGTAAAAGTGAATTATTCCCGTTTGACCAGGCTACACTTTCTTCTTACCAGGGGAAACTGCAGCAGAACCCTGGTTATTGATGAATGATATGTAAACGATTCTCGTGTGTTTTCTTAAAGGCTGCTTATCCGAAGTAAACCTGTTTAGCAGAGGCAGGATTACCCAGTGGAATAAGCAGCCTTATTTTTACCGGTTACGTCTGTTTTAATACAAAACAACCATGACGAGATTTAAAAAGATAGTTACAGGAAGCTTTTGCGGATTATTATTGTCTTGCAATGCACAAAAACAGGCAATGCCTGCTATTGAAACTGATCAGCCAATTGCCTTTCCCGGAGCTGAGGGCTTTGGCAAATTTGCAACTGGCGGCCGGGGTGGGGCAGTTTTTATTGTCAGCAACCTGGATGATAAAGGACCTGGTAGTTTCCGGGAAGCAGCTGAAGCAAAAGGAAAACGCATCATTGTTTTTGCAGTATCAGGTACTATACACCTGGAATCAAAGCTATCTATAAAAGGAGATGTAACTATTGCAGGACAAACAGCCCCTGGCGATGGAATTTGCCTAGCTGATTATTCCGTTTCATTGGGGGGCGATAATATCATTTTACGGTATATCCGCTTCCGGATGGGAGATAAAAATCAGAAAGGAGGCATGGTGGACGGAAATGGTGGTGATGATGCATTCGGTGGTTTTAAGAGAAAACATATCATTATTGACCACTGCAGTATGAGCTGGAGTACGGATGAAGTGTTTTCCGTGTATGGAGGTGACAGTACCACATTGCAATGGAACCTGATCAGCGAACCGCTCAATTACTCGTACCATTTTGAGACAGGCGATAAAGACTGGGAACATCATGGCTTTGGTGGTATTTGGGGTGGACTTCATTTATCAGCACACCATAATTTGTTTGCCCATTGTATCAATCGTACTCCGAGATTCAACGGGATAAGGCATACGCCAACAGAATTTGTTGATTACCGCAACAATATTATTTATAACTGGGGAGGTAATAATATTTATGCCGGTGAAGGAGGTGATTATAATATCGTCAATAACTATTATAAATACGGGCCGGGCACTAACAAAAATGTACGATTCCGGATCGTAAACCCGGGCCGGAATGAAAAGATCGGTTTTGGCAAATGGTATGTCGATGGAAATTATGTGGACGAAGCAAAGGATATCAGCAAGAATAACTGGCTCGGCATACAAATGGGTAATGAAGGAACTGAAACCGACAAGAAAAACACCATCATTGATAAACCGCATCCAGCTGTTGCCATACCTGCACAAACAGCTGTTGAAGCATACGAGTCAGTATTACAATCAGTGGGAGCCAGTCATAAAAGAGATACATTAGATGAGCGGATCATTAATGATGTAAAGAACAGGACAGGTAAATTCATTGATGTGCAGGGAGGATTTCCGCATGGCACCGGGTATGAAATGACCATCAGTGCATGGCCGGTATTGAAACAGCTGGCTGCACCTGCCGATACTGATAAAGACGGAATGCCCGATGAATGGGAAAAAAAGCAGGGATTGAATCATGCTGACCCATCAGATGCGGCAAAAAATAAACTGCATTCTCATTATACAAACATTGAAGTATATATTAATGGACTGCTGAAATGAAAAAAATACTCATCGTCCCGGTGGCTATTTGCCTGCTGGCTTTCATTTTACCTGCTAAAAAGAAAATAAAAATATTCCTCGCAGGTGATTCTACTATTGCGATCAAGGATACTAAAGTATATCCCGAAACTGGCTGGGGCATGCCATTTGTTTATTTCTGGGATTCAACAGTTACAGTAGTGAACCGGGCAAAGAACGGTCGTAGTACTAGAACATTCATCAGTGAGGGATTGTGGAAGTCGGTTATCAACGAAGCCGGTGAAGGCGATTATGTGATCATCCAGTTTGGCCATAATGATGCTGCGGTGACAAAGCCCGAACGCTACGCTACCCCCGACACTTTTAAAATGAACCTGGCCCGGTTCATCAAGGAAACCAGGGAGAAAAATGCGACGCCCATTTTATTTACACCTGTATCCCGGAGAAAATTTGATAAAGAAGGAAGGGCAGTTGAAACACATGAACTCTATGCGGCTTTAGTGAAAGAAGTGGCTGTTCAGGAGAAAGCTGATCTGGTTGACCTGGATGAACTGAGCAAAACATTATACCAGCAGTTTGGCCCGGAATTATCAAAGCTGCTGTTTCTCCAGTTAAAACCCGGGGAGCATCCGAAT
>JAEUVP010000522.1 GCA_016786805.1 Chitinophagaceae bacterium
CCGGTGAGTGCTTTAAATACATCATCATAATAGCCCATATAATTACCGGGCGTTGACATCGTTTCCTTCCGGATTACTTCCCCGTTTATTTCGGTATGCAATAAGCCATCTGGCGCAGCCGGTGCCGGACACCAGCTTTCGAGGGAAGGTTTGGTCCCAGCTTGCAATTGCTGTTCCTGCATATCAGAACGTTGTTGCAGGAAACTTCCTTTCATGCCATGTATGGTATAGGCATAGGTTGATTCACGGGCAATACAGGTGGCTTTTAACCGCACCCTTGAACGGTCATAATAAAATAACAATTCAAAATAATCAGGCACGGCCACATCATCCCGCATTTTGACCAGGTCGGCAAATATTGCTTTGGGGAATCCGAATAACTGGATCGCCTGGTCCACCAGGTGCGGACTGAGATCATATATGATACCAGCCCCCCGCATATCACCTTCTTTATGTGGTTTGCCGCCATAAGAAGGACGGTAACGATCATACCGTATCTCCGCTTCTCTTATTTCACCAAGCCATCCTTGTTGCAACACTTCTTTCACCGCCTTGAAATCACCATCATAACGGCGGTTCTGGTACACACTGATGAATAGTTTATTCTTTTCAGCCAGGGCAGTTAATTCCTCTGCTTCTTTAGTCGTTACAGCAAATGGCTTTTCGATCACCATGTTCTTTCCTGCTTCCAGCACCATTTTTGCCTGTTCATAATGCAGGTAGGTGGGTGTATTCACCACGATCAGCTGTAGTTCTTTATCTGCACACAGTTCCTCAACGGAACGATACAGTTTGGCACCCGGGTATCTTTCTTTTGAATCCTGGTTATGCCTTTCCACGATAGCCACCAGTTCATAGCCCGGGTGTGCCTGGATAAACGGTGCATGAAATAATTTACCGCTCATGCCATAAGAACAGATACCGGTTTTAATGCCCCCAGTCATAGTTTTATTGTTGAAGTTTCCTGATGCCCCTAAAGGGGAGAATTAAAAGTTTCTTTATACGAACAATCTAAGGTAATGCATAGTTACCGAACGGTGAAGAGTGCGATGCAGTTGATAAAATAGAACTAACTACTTTAAAAATATGCGGGAGAAAGAAGAATTTACTGTCTAAGTTCCCCTTTAGGGGACAGGGGCTAACTCCTCTCCTGTGCCCTTAACCATCTTTCGGGAATCTCGTTGCTGCTGGCGAGTAAGTAATCTTTATAACTGCAGGCAATGAATTTTTTATCGGGCAGCTGCATCCACCAGCGGCCTGTTTTCTTGCTTTGTAAAAACACCGTTTCCACTTCGGCAAAAGCCATATGGTATTCGTTGAATGAATCTTTTTCATCCAGTGAAGCTTCTCGTCTGCCGCGGCTGCGCCCATCCAGGATATACCAGAGCATATGGCTGATCTGTTTGGCCGTCAGTTCATCCTTATCATGCTGCACATTGTATCCATAGATACCAATGCTGTTGACATTCGGGCTCATACCGGCATAGCGCAGCAAGACGCAGGCTTCTTCCCCATTAAACCCATTGGGTGAAATGGAATTGGCCGGCGCATACGCACTGGCAATAGCCGATATATCAAAAGAGAAAAGATTACTGTTGCGGATCACCGGCTCCATTTCATCAATACTTTCTTTTACATGTCCCACCCGGTAACAATCAAAGCGGAGTTTATCCATTGTTTCCAGCATCCGGGGATGGACAAAATAACTCTGGAAGCCGATATGATTATAATGACGGATATAATTGGGCTCGCCGGTCAGCATTTCCATCAGGAAATTTTCATGCCGGAAAGGGGAATCGATATTCAGATCAATGAGTGCATCCACACAACTCGCTTCAATGGATTTTTTATTACTGTCGTAGGCGTGGTACTGTGATAAGGTCAGGTCATGCGAGCCGCCCAGGATAATGACAGTTTTCCCGTCATTCATTAATTCGGCGGTCACTGTTTTCAGGGCTGCATAAGAATCTGTAAACAACGACCCGGCTTTGATATTACCAATATCGGCCACTTTGATATCCGTATGCCAGTAAAATAAATTATAGAAATGCCGGCGGATCACATCGGGTGCATTGCTGTGGCCATGTATCAGCCCGCTGCCTCTTTGTTCGCCGCAACCCACGATCACCAACTGCACTTCATCGAGGTCGGGAAACTCCTCTTCGTACACGGCAATGATCTTTCCCAACTGGCCATCTTTATAGCCTTCATCCTGCGAGATGGCACTGGTATTAAGGGGGTCTAAAAAATCGGAAATATTGAGATGGTCTGACATGAATGCAAATCTAAGAGGTAAAAGAGAAAAGGAGAGAAAGAGTTGTCAGAAAATATCATCCTGTCCATATAGGTATTAACCAAGTGATTCTCTGCCCTGGTTATTGAAAACCCTGTGAATGCCATCCTTCATCAGGGAAACCTTGAAATTAAGTAACATCCCATGTTTCAGGTTTAAAAGCGAAAGATGGGTACGAACCTGATCAAAAGAGACAGAAGGCAATGGATATAATGTTTTTAATTCCAGGACCAACCTGTCTTCAACCAGTAAGTCCAGTTTATAGGCCTTTTCAATGTGGAGCTCTTCATAGTTAATGGGCAGAAGGAGCTGTCTTTTAACATTTAATCCTTTTTTTGTCAACTCGTAATATAATATTTCCTCGTACACTTTCTCAAAACAACCGGGGCCAATCTTCGAGTGGAGTTTGATACAGCAGTCAACAACTATTCCGGTTAACTCGTCAATAAGCATACTTAAAAATAAAACACGGGACAGATTTTACCTATTCTGTGCTCTCTTTTTCTTCCAGCATTTTCAAGGGCTGCACCGCCCTCTTTTTCCTCTTTTGAGCTCTTAGCCTATCTTTGCAGCATGGAACAATTGCTGAACAAGATCGAAGCGTATAAAAGTGAAATTGACAATGCTGCGGCCGCCGATGCCAAAGCCCTGGAAGAATTCCGTATCAAATGGCTGGGTACAAAAGGCATCGTGAAAGAGATCATGGGCGAGATGAAAAATGTAGCTCCTGAAAAGAAAAAAGAAGCCGGCCAGTTACTGAATGAATTCAAACAATACACCGAAGCTAAGTTTGAACTGCTGAAAGAAGCATCCGCTAACGGGCAGTCCGCTGCAGCGGCATCTATTGATCTTTCTTTACCCGGTGATGTGATGCCGATTGGCTCCCGTCACCCGATCACCCTGATGCGCAACAAGATCGTTTCTATTTTTCAGCGATTAGGTTTTGCAGTCGCCGAAGGACCGGAGATCGAAGATGACTGGCATAATTTCGGTGCCCTGAATTTACCAGCTCATCACCCTGCCCGTGATATGCAGGATACGTTTTATATCCAGCAAAATCCGGATTGGGTATTGCGTACGCATACCAGCAGTGTGCAGATAAGGGAAATGGAAAAAGGGAACCTGCCGATCAGGATGCTGATGCCGGGCCGTGTATATCGCAATGAGACCATCAGTGCAAGAAGCCATTGTTTTTTTCACCAGGTGGAAGGTTTATATATTGATGAAAATGTTTCCTTCGCCGACCTGAAACAGACATTGTATTTTTTTGTAAAAGAAATGTATGGCAAGGATGTAAAAGTTCGTTTCCGTCCTTCTTATTTCCCCTTTACTGAGCCGAGTGCAGAAATGGATGTGAGTTGTTTTATCTGCGGCGGCAGCGGTTGTAATATTTGCAAAAAAACCGGCTGGGTGGAAATATTGGGTTGCGGCATGGTGCATCCGAATGTATTGACCAATTGCGGCATTGATCCGAATAAATATTCCGGCTTTGCCTTTGGTATGGGTATTGAAAGACCGGCGATGCTGAAATACGGTATCAATGATATCCGTTTGTTTAGCGAGAATGATGTGCGGTTTTTGAAACAATTTACCAGTGCGATATAGTTTATAACAGCATATTAGAATAAAGCCGGTCAGTTGACCGGCTTTATTTTTGAAATACCAGTTTATTTTCCTTCCTTCATCCGTTTATAACCAAAGAAAGCAGCGAGCAGAAACAATACCACGGTCAAATAGAACCATGCTGTAAATTCCACACTGATGGAGATATTAGGGTCTTTACCCATGGATTCCTTCCCGAGATCATCTTTAATGTCAATCATCAACCCGATTAAGGCAAGCCCGGCAACTGTTCCGGTTAGTAAAGCCCCGACACCACCTGCCTTACGATTGTTCAGCAACGATAATAATAAACCGGCGGCTCCGAATAGCAATGCCGCCAGGGCAAACATATTCGGGTCTTTCTTTTCGGGCTTGTTGTTTGCTTTTTGTTTTTCATTTCCAAATCCTTCATCAAAACTATTCAGCAGTGAATTATCACCTCCCGGCCCTTTAACATGGAAACCGGTGGCCAATTCGGCTCCATTTACCTTTTGTAGCGAAGCATCATTGCACTTGATATCGATAAACGGCATAAAGAATAATAATATGCCCACCACAAAAGCGGCCACAGAAGGAATTTTTGTACCAAAGAGGCCCGGTGTAGGTACGGGTTGTTGAATAGTTTGCTCAACAGACTGGTTCGTGTCCATAAAATTAATTGAGTGTTAGAAAATTTATTTCCCGATCACATATTTAAATCCAGCTTCCACGCTGGTATAGTTAAAGTCTTTGATGCCCTGCTGAAAACCCAGTAGCAGGCTGTTTCTTTTTAATTTTCGTTCCAGCGTAGTTCTGAATACAATGGGCTTATCTCCACTCCCTTCAAGATAGCCCAGGTAACCGGCGATATAAGTTTGCAGCCGCCAATTATTTTTATTCCATTCCACGCCACTGCCAAATAAAAAAGCATCATCCTGGTTATGTTTTTCTGATTCTATCTGCCAGGTTAAAAAACCTGCCATGCCAATCCATTTCAACGAAGAGTTCCTGAACGGCTTTCCAAAGGAAACATCAAAATGATAACCCGGGCCATCCGTAAAACGGGCAGCACCAAAACCCGAGCCACTGGGAAAGCGGTACCCGATTCTTAAAGCCAGCTCAATGTACTTCCTCCATTTTTTTAACAGGCGGATATTCGTATTCAGGTGTACTTCGCCGGTTGCTTCATGGTCATCATAAAATTGGGCAAACACATGCCGTTTCGTTTTAATGGCCTGGCTGATCGTATATCTTTCATAGGGCACCCACATCAGGTCAAATGAAATAACGTCCTTTACCAACGGGTAATTAGCATACAAGGCCAGGTTTTGTGTATTATCACCTTTGGAGAAATGCAGGTTGCCGGTTGCTGTAATGGAGAAAATGCTGTCGGGGCTGCCATTGCCAATTCGTGGAACTGGTAAAGAGTTAGGACCCTGGTAAGCAGGCAGGCTGATCATATACCTTGACCAATGGGTGATGCCATCCCAGTTTACCGCCTGTTCCCATAATGCATAGGGCGATTGGGCCTTTGCAACTGAGCTGAACAATACAAAAGAAAATACAACCAATAAACAACGATGCATACCAGGTAAGATTGATTTTAAAGATAATTAAATTGACTTCGCAAAAAAGAAATTTACCTGTTTACCTTTACAGCTATGACCACTCATTCTATTTGTGTTTGCGGTGCCGGTACCATGGGCAGTGGTATTGCACAGGTTTCGGCACAGGCAGGTTTTCATACCATCCTGTATGAATTGAATGAAGCTGTCCTGGAAAAAGCAAAAAGCAGCATTGAAAAAAACCTGCAGGTATTAGTTGACAAAAACAAGATCAGTGCAGCAGATAAAGAAAAAGTGCAGCAACGAATAGTTTACACCAGTGATATACAAACCTGTCTCGCTGATGTATTCATAGAAGCCATTGTGGAAAAGCCTGCTTTTAAGATAGGCTTGTTCAACCAGCTGGCAGAGCTGAACCATAGCGAATGCATTTTTGCCAGCAATACTTCTTCCTTGTCCATTACCGGCATTGCTGAAAAAGTGATGAGCCCGGAACGGGTTATTGGTATGCACTTCTTTAACCCCGCCCCGCTGATGAAACTGGTGGAAGTGGTCAACACACGATTTACGAATGAACAAACTACACAGACCATCATTGCCCTCGCCAAAGAAATGGGGAAGGTTCCGGTGCTTTGCAAAGATTCTCCGGGTTTTATTGTAAACAGGGTAGCCAGGCCTTATTATATTGAATCGTTACGGCTCGCAGAAGAAGGTATCGCTGACTATACACAAATAGATACACTACTGGAAGCCACCGGCTTTAAAATGGGTCCTTTCAAATTAATGGACCTCATTGGTAATGATATCAACTATGCGGTCAGCTGTTCGGTGTATGAACAATTGGGTAACCCGGAAAGACTAAAACCTTCATATCTCCAACAAGAAAAGGTGGATGCTGGTGACCTGGGAAGAAAAACAGGAACCGGATATTACGAGTATTAATAAAAAGATGATTCATTAAGAGACGCTGATAAACATTTTTACTTCCATGCAGCATGAGATTAAACCAGGCAGTGCAACACTAAGTTCTCTCTCCGGGCGGGCAAGGGGCATCCTGGTTACAGGTGGCACTGGTTTCCTCGGTTCTTATATCATCAAAGCATTGGTGGAAAAAGGATATAGCGTGAGGGCTATCCACCGGGGTAATAAACTCCCGGGCTGGATCAGTAAGGAGATATTAGATAAAGTAGAATGGGTGGAAGGTGATATCCTGGATGTGGTTTCGCTGGAAGAAGCCATGGAAGGAATTGATACCATTATTCATTCCGCAGCAATTGTTTCGTTTGCAAAAAAAGACCGCAAGGATATGTACCAGGTAAACGTGGAGGGTACAGCCAACGTGGTCAATATGGCGCTGGAACAACAGGTAAAGCGGTTGGTTCATATCAGTTCGGTGGCAGCATTAGGAAGAACAGCCGGCGGCGGGCAAGTGAATGAAGAAAAGAAATGGGAAGAAAGTAAGGTAAACACACACTACGCAAAGAGTAAATATAAAGGTGAGTTAGAAGTATGGAGAGGGATGGCAGAAGGATTGGATGCTGTTATTTTGAATCCAAGCACCATATTGGGTTATGGCGACTGGCACAGCAGCAGTTGTGCGATCTTTAAAAATGTATATGAAGAATTCAAATGGTACAGCCCGGGCATCAATGGTTTTGTGGATGTGGAAGATGTGGCCAAAGCTGCGGTATTGTTAATGGAATCAAACATCACCGAACAACGATACATCGTCAACGGCGATACCTGGCCTTTTCAGCAACTGATGAATACCATGGCTGATCATTTCGCGAAGAAAAGGCCATCCCGTGCCACCACGCCTTTTTTAATTGCCATTGCCTGGCGGCTGGAAAAGATCAAATCATTTTTTACCGGCAAAAAACCATTGCTGACCAAAGAGAGTGCAAGAGTGGCACAGAGCAAAACTTATTTTGCCAACGATAAAATACTGAAGGCTTTACCGGGTTTTTCCTTTACCCCACTGGAAGAAAGTATTAAAAGAGCCTGTAAAAAATACCTTGGCACAGTAAATGCCATGCAACGATAGCAGTACGGAATGTATCTTTAATCCGCAATCTTTTATCTATGCAAAAACTTCGTTTCTTATTACTGGCCTTATTCACCAGCTTCTCTTTTATCAGTTCTGCTCAATTCACTGTTTATGGAACGGTGCTGGATTCAACCACCCGTGAACCGCTGGGCTCAGCATCGGTCTTTTGCCAGAACACCACATTGGGAACAGCCACTAACAAACAGGGTGAATTCTCGCTGCAATTAAAATCAGGTGGGTATGACCTGATCTTCACTTATACAGGTTATCAAACACAAACGATCCGCATTACCGGTGATGTGACCAAGTTTGAAATACTGATGATCAAAGAAGATAAAAGTCTCGGCGAAGTGGTGATCAAGAGCAGTAACGAAGTAAAAGACGGCTGGGAGAAATACGGCAGCTTCTTTTTAGAGAATTTTGTCGGCTCCACCCCTAACGCTGCCCAATGTGTGCTTCAAAACCCGGAAGTATTGAAATTTTATTTCCTTAAAAAAAGTAATAAGCTGCGGGTACTTGCCACTGAGCCCCTGCAAATCGCTAATAAAGCCCTTGGCTATAATCTTCGCTACCAATTGGACTCCTTTGTTTACTTCTATAACACAGATATCAATTCCTACCGGGGTTATTGCCTGTACAGTGAAATGGAAGGGACAGATAGTTTGCGGAGGGTATGGAGCTCCAACAGGATGAAGGCCTACTACGGTTCCAAACTCCAGTTTATGAGAAGTTATTATGACAGCACATTGATCGAAGACGGTTGGAATATAGACATGCTGGATGAAACCGATCATACAAAATTCAACAGGGTCAAAAATGTGTATGATACATCTGTTTACAGCGAAGTAATACTATATCCTGAAATAACGGTAATGACCAGCCCGGAAGCACCAGACAGTTTACCTGTTCCGAAAGTAATTTTAGACAGTGCCCATGCGACAATGCAGGTTGAGTTCTATTATCCCCGTAAAATCAGTGTTACTTATACAAAGAAAAAGCCGGAGCCGGAGTATATCAAAAAGTTTAAGTTGCCCAAAAACGTAGCAGTTCAGATATCATATATTGATATGTCGGACGGAATAGCTATTAAAGAAAACGGATATTACTATGATCAAAAAGACTGGATCAACCAGGGCTACTGGAGCTGGAAGAATATAGCGGACCTGCTGCCCTATGATTATTTGCCGGAGCGATAATTATTTTTTACCCATTACTTTTTCCCACAATACGGGTATTCTTTTGATCCAGACAAACTCTTTCATTTTCTCCCGGGCATCCTCCACCGGTGAGCCAAAGTAAACTTTACCACCGGGAATAGAATCCTTGACACCACTTTGTGCATACACCACTGCATCCTTCCCGATCGTCAGTGTTTTACTAACCCCTACCTGCCCCCAAAGGATCACATTGTCTTCAATAGTAGTGGCACCGGCAATACCCACCTGTGCAGCAAAGAGGCAATTCTTACCAATCACGGTATCATGCCCGATATGCACCATATTATCCATCTTGGTACCCGCACCAATAATGGTATCACCGCTTACACCACGATCAATGGTACATCCTGCCCCTATCTCCACTCCTTTCTCAATAACAACCCGGCCGCAACTCAGCATCTTTTTATAATGGATTTCCCGGTTGGTCTTCTTATTATAGTAAAAGGCATCGCTGCCGATCACGGTGGCCGCCTGTATCACCACATCATCTCCAATAATGCAATGGTCAAGTATGGTCACCCCGGGATGAATAATACAATTCTTTCCAATGCTGACATGGTTTCCTATATACGCATTGGGGAAGATCACGGTGCCTTCTCCAACCGTTGACGAATCGCTGGTCAGTTTCATAGATGGAACAAAGGGCCGGAAATGCTGAACGATCTTTTGATAGGCTTCAAAAGGTTCGTCCACGATCAGTAGAGCTTTCCCTTCGGGGAAATCCGTTTTTTTATTGATAATGATAAAACTGGCCGCTGAATGAATACATTTATCATAGTACTTGGGATGATCCACAAACACAAGATCTCCTTCTTCTACTTTATGTATCTCATTAATACCCGTTGCAGCTGCAGTTGTATTACCGGCAAGTTCTGCATTGATCAATGCAGCAATGGTAGTTAGCGGAACAGGTTTGTCAAATCGCATATGCTTGAATTTGGGCAAAGGTAATAAGTGATCATTTGCTGTTCTGCTATTAAAAATGTCGTGTTTTGTCCATTCCGGGGCTTTTTACAGCTTTTACCGGAAAAAATATTTTAGT
>JAEUVP010000038.1 GCA_016786805.1 Chitinophagaceae bacterium
AAAGAGGGCTCAGGCCCACTTTCCCGGATAGCTGATTCAAGAATTTTTTCAGCGCTTGCAAACCGTTCATTCTCTATTAGCTGAACAATATCGTCCCTATCCTGTGCAACAGAGAAAAAAGAAAGAAATAACGCTGTAATCACAAAAAAATAATTCATACTACTTGTTTTAACTGGTACGGGTTATTATTTAGGTGCTATGGTCAGTACCGGTATTGCTGAACGTCTATATAAATAATTCCCAAACCACCTGCTAAACCATCCTTTTAAAATCGATTCTTTTCCTGAATTCACTACAATAAGATCCGCCTGGATGTTAGTAGCATACTCCAGGGTATCATCAGCCACATTTCTTCCTTCCTTCGAAGAGCAATAGACCTTCACGTCGGCATAATCCCTTAGTAACTGGTAAGCCATGGTCAGGTATTTTACATTTCGCTTATCATCTGCATACCGGTTGCTTCGATGTCCCATCAGGTGTATCATACCATTGAATTGACTGGCCAAACGGGTAGCAACAGATAATTTTCTTAATGGCAAAAAATCATTGACGGGTACAACTATGTTTTGCAAATGTTGGACATCAAAATCTCTTGTAACGGTAAGAATAGGGCATTGCGACTGCAATGACAATTCATTCACATCAACTTCGTATACCAAAGCACCAAAAAATTTCCTTTTATGTTTGGGAATCATCACCAGGTTAATATGCCGGGTAATGATCAGCTCCTTCATCTGCACATCCCAGCTTCCCGAACTGACCGAAGCGTCAAGTACAAGGCCTTCCCGTAAACGGTGCCGGTACTTGCTGACCAGTTTTTTCATTTTGTGCCGGGCCTTCTCTTCTGTATTGAAGAATGGCGGTGCGGAAAAATAACCATCAAAAAAAACGGAAACAGGCAGGTAGGGAGTACATACATGCAACAGGTGAATATCGCAACCAAAATGATTGGCCGCCTGGACAGCTTTTTCAATTATAAAATTGGTATTCCTGTTAAACCCCACCGGTACCAGTATATGATCAAAAAGTTGTTGCATTCATTAGTTATAATGACTACAAAGTAGGCCACCCGGTTAAAAAGGGGATTAACCTGTTATTAGAAAAGAGTTAAAAGCTCAGCGAAGCATAGTAGGCAGAATGATCTTGAAAATAGTACCCTGCTCAGGCTCTGAGGCAATAGATAGTGTTCCTTTATGAAGATTAATGATACGTTTTGTTAATGTGAGACCAAGCCCCACCCCCGGTTTTCCTTCAGCATTCCCCCCCCGGTAGAATGGTTCAAAAAGCCGGTTCATCTCGTCCTCCGGAATAATATCTCCTTTGTTGACAAACCGTATCTCTGCTTTGTCCGCCTTAAAAAACAATTGAACGTTAACGGACCTGTCCGGGGAATACTTACAACCATTTTCCATTATATTCCTGAATGCACTTTGCAATAAATGAACATTACCAAATACCAGGCATTCATTTTCATCTTCCGGAAGTTCATTAAATTCAAGCGATACACTATACCCGGTATGCTGGCGCAAAGTTTCGCTATGTGCCTTCAGCAACACTTCATCAATTCTGACTTTGTCCAGAGAAATGGCACCATGTGTTCCGGCATTAGCAATCTCCAGCAATGTTTTAGTCAGCTGGTGAAGCTCTTGTATATCCTCCAGCACTGATCCTAATACCCGGCGGTATTCTTCATCGCTCCGGTTATGCAATAATGCCACTTCGATCTGGCTGGAAACAGAGGTCAATGGTGTTGATAATTCATGAGAAGCATTGGAAATAAATCGCCGCTGAATAGCAAAGGATTCTTCCAGCCGGTTCAGCAGGTCATTGAATGTTGCATTGAGCTGCGAAAATTCATCTCTTTTGTTACCTACATATAACCGATGGGAAAGATTTTGTGAAGTGATCAGCTGCACATCCCTGATCGTTTGGTTGATAGGCTTTACCAGGCTTTTGGCAAAAAGATATCCTGCAAGAATGGTAACCAACAAGGCAACCGGCAGGTAAACCAGGAATAATTTTTTCAGGTTACTGATATACTCTCTTCCGGTCACATTCTCCGCTGCTGCCAACACGGCATATGAAATACCACCTGATGCTGCCTCCATCAAACAAACATCCTTTTTCCCGTAAGTGAAAAAAAGTATACT
>JAEUVP010000048.1 GCA_016786805.1 Chitinophagaceae bacterium
ACCACCATCACTCCCTTTTCGATTGCTTTCTTCACAATGGTTTCCCCGGCTGTAACATAAGAACGAAGACCATTCAATTCATCGGGAGTGATTTTTCTTTCATTATCCGCAAAGAGCCGGATATACGCATCATAATCCCCAATGGTTGGAACGAGATATACTTTTTTCCTGGCCATTTTATCCAGCAAACTGTCTGCGATACCATAACCATGTTCTATTCCATCCACACCTGCTTCCAGTGCCCGGTCAATTACTGCATCATAGGTGGCATGCGCAGTAACTTTTATACCGAATGAATGCGCTGTTTCGACGATCATTTTCACTTCTTCCAGCGGCAACGTGATACGGCCATCACCCATCACCACTTTTATTACATCGGCACCTTTCGAAATATGATCTTTTACCGCCTGCCGGGCATCCTCCACATTTTTAATTACCCGGTATTCTTTATCAATTACGAAACGGTTATGAGATGCCAGGTTAAAGAATTGTCCGTCTTCGGGGCTTAATATAGGGCCTGAAACAACCATCCTGGGACCAATCATCCATCCATTTCCGATGGCCCGTTTAAGATTAAGATCGAGAAACTGGCCGGAGTTACCCAGGTCACGGATCGTAGTGAAGCCTGCCTCTAAAAAACTCTTACAAATACCAACGGCCCGCAGTGTTCTTTCCATATCACCATTAATGAAAAGATCTGTTTCCAGGGGATCAGTCATTTTCTGGATGGTAAGCACATGTGTATGGGCATCTATTAGGCCGGGGGTTACTGTGCAGCTTTGCAGGTTGATCACTTCAGCTCCTTCCGGTTTGGTGAGGTTGGTACCCACCTTTTCAATCTTCTTACCTTTTACCAGTATCTCCTGGTTTTTCAGGAAGCTGTTTTTCTCACTATCATACAGTTTGGCAACCTTCAGTAAATATATCTTTTCTGTACCCTGGGAGCGCAACAACAAACTGACAGATAATGCCAGCATTAAAGAGAGAAATTTCATACAAGAATTATCTTTTAAAGGCTAAGATATTGTAAAAACAAATCAGCCCTTCAGGATACTCCTGCTTATAACGATCCGTTGTACTTCGCTGGTGCCTTCATAGATCTGGGTGATCTTGGCATCCCGCATCAGTCTTTCCACGTGATACTCTTTGACGAAGCCGTACCCGCCATGTACCTGCACGGCTTCTACTGTCGTCCACATGGCTGTTTCAGAAGCGTATACTTTGGCCATCGAAGAACTCAATGTATAATCAAGATGATTATCTTTTTCCCAGGCAGCTTTTAAACACAATAAACGGGCGGCTTCAATTTTAGTAGCCATATCCGCCAGTTTGAAAGCAATGGCCTGGTGATTCATGATCTCGGTACCAAAGGCTTTTCTTGTTTTGGAATATTCTTTCGCCAGTTCATAAGCTCCGCTGGCAATACCCAATGCCTGTGAAGCAATACCAATTCTTCCTCCCGCTAATGTTTTCATAGCGAATTTGAAACCGAAGCCATCCTCACCAATGCGGTTTTCTTTGGGCACTTTCACATCAGTGAACATGACCGTATGCGTATCACTTCCACGAATGCCGAGTTTATTTTCTTTAGCGGCAACCGTTACACCGGGCCAGTTCTTTTCAACGATCAGGCAATTGATACCTCTCGATCCTTTCGAAGGATCTGTTTGTGCGATCACCAGGTAAACAGAAGCCGTACCGCCATTGGTGATCCAGTTCTTGGTACCGTTGAGTAAATAATGATCTCCTTTGTCCTCGGCCGTGGTGCGTTGTGAAGTGGCATCACTACCCGCTTCCGGCTCACTGAGCATAAAGGCACCGATGTATAACTCACCATCTTTTTTACCCTGGGCAAGTGGTGTTAAATATTTTTGCTTTTGTTCTTCATTTCCATATTCCTGCAAACCATAACAAACAAGGCTGTTATTCACACTCATACAGACACTCACACTGGCATCAATTTTTGAAATCTCTTCCATCGCCAGCACATAACTGATGGTGTCCATTCCGGCACCACCGTATTCCGGCTTCACCATCATACCCATAAAGCCAAGATCGGCCAGTTTCATGATCTGTTCACGGGGAAACTGTTGTTTCTCGTCCCTTTCAATAACGCCGGGCAAACATTCATTTTTGGCAAAGTCCCGGGCGGCCTGGCGGATCATCATTTGCTCTTCAGTCAGTTGAAACAACATACGCTTGTTAGATTTTCACAAATATAAGGGCAAAGCTGTGTTGGCAAAGAAAATTTGGAGGCCTCTGCGGTTAAGTTTTTCTTTACTTACCTGGCAGCCGATACCGTCGTTAGGGTATATTATTATGAATCCCTAAAGTTTACTTTTGAGAAAACTACCTGTATGATCAAATCGCTTACCGGGATACTGTTCTTGTTATTCACATACAGCCTCTCCGCCCAAACCAAGATCTATTCCTGCAGTTATTATGGTGAAAAAGCCAAAATGACCCGGATGGATATTTGCCTCCAGAATAACTCTTTTGCTTTTGGACTATCCGATGACAGCCGGGCGATAACAATAGTAGACAAGATCATGCAAGAAGTTGGCCTGCCCCGGAATTTTTTAGTGGTTGAATGCCCGGAGATCGAGAACTGTAAAGCAGTAAATTATCTTGCAAAAACCGGTTCACTTCGGTATATCGTCTATGATGATAAATTCTTGCGGACACTGGATACAGCTTCCGCCACTGCTGATGATTACTGGGGTTCTATCAGCATCATGGCTCACGAGATCGGTCATCATCTTTGCGGTCACACACTCGATAGTATCGGTAGCCGTCCCGACAAGGAATTAGAAGCAGATGCTTTTTCCGGGTTTATCATGTATAAACTCGGTGCCACCCTGGACCAGGCACAGGCCGTATTTAAAGC
>JAEUVP010000051.1 GCA_016786805.1 Chitinophagaceae bacterium
TACTAACTCTTCCTTTGCAGGTTTTTGTACACTTCTATAATCAAGAAGATGAATTATGTTGGTGCCTTTTGTATCTCGGTAAGCCCCGGTAACCACAGCTCCGTAATACATCCCTTCTGTGTCTCTGAAAGTCAGCAGGTCCCCTTTGCTGAATACCGGCTGAACCTTGACCACTTTCCCCCGTTTAAAGGGGCGGGGATTGGATGCTGAGAGCTTGCTTATAAATTCGCTCAACAGTTTTTCCCGTTTCTTTATATCTTTTTCTTTACCACCCAGTTCTTTCCAGGCTTTGCTATCAGTTCCTGCGGCAACGATTTCTTTAACTTTTTTGATCGCCCAGTCATCTTCGATCCCGAAATCCCAGCCGACTTTTGCCAAAGCCAGCCAATACTCTTTCGCAAGCTCTTCTTTGCTCAGCAGGAAAGCAAATGTTTCTTCCATCAGTTGCTTGATTCCCGGAATATCATACACCCATTTTTTCCCATCATATTCAGTGTATAATTCTTTAAAATAATCATACACTGTTCTGAATTCATCATTCCCGTTTATTGCAACACTCCAGGTACCCATTTGCAGATAACTTAATCTGTTATTACTTTAACCCTTGTTTGAACTGCAACACCAACCCCATATCTTTCACACCCGGGCTCTTTTCAAATTGACTGTTGATATCAACACCAAAGAAGTCGGGATGTTTGAATCCTTTTATTTTCACTGCATCTTCCGGGCGGATACCGCCACTTAAAAAGAAAGGCTTCTCAATTTTAGCTTTGGTGAGTATACTCCAGTCAAATTGCTTACCCGTGCCGCCAAAACTTTCTTTCAACCCGCCATTATCAAACAGGTAATAATCGCAGGCGGCATCGTACTTCGCCACTAACTTATCAATATCCACTCCATCTGTTACCCGGAACGCTTTGATCACTTCCACTTCACTACCCAGGTCCTCGCACATCTCCGGGCTCTCATCCCCGTGCAGTTGCACCGCATCCAGCCCGTACTCATCAATCGCATCCAGCACTTCGATCATTTCAGGATTTACGAATACACCCACTTTCTTCAAATCGAAATCTGCATTCTTGAGCTCTTTGCCGGATAATTTCTCTCCCATATATCTTGGAGAGTCCTTATAAAAGATCAGGCCTGCAAAATCAACAGCCAGTCCGTCCAGTTGCTGCAATTGTTTCATGGTGGTGATACCACACACTTTGATATTCATCGTTGTTTATTTATTTTTTTACCCTTTCATATTCTTCACAAACTCCCTCACTTTTTCCATATTTTTTACCCCGGCACTCACTTCAAATTTGCTGTTGATATCCACCGCAAATAATTTCTTCGCTTCCGGCAAGGCAGCAAACTCTTTCAGTTTCTCTTCATCACCCGGTTCAATGCCACCACTCAGGAAAAATAATTTATTGGTATTCGTCCCCTTCAATACATTCCAGTCAAACTTTTTACCCGTACCGCCATATCCTGATCCCAGTGTATCGAACATATACATATCACATCCTTCATGAAATGGTCTTACCATCCAGTCGATCGGGTCATTATCACTCAGCCGGAAGGCTTTGATCACCGATACATAGTTGGCTACTTTTTCGCAGAACCGTTCTGATTCATCGCCATGCAGCTGCACCATATCCAGCCGGTAATCTTCCACTGTCTGCATCAGCTCTTCATACGGCATGTTGACAAAGACTCCCACTTTCCCGATACGTCCACCGGTCTTTTTCATTTTCTCCGGGCTGATCTTCTTCCGCACAAACCTCGGCGACTTCTCATAAAAAATGAACCCTGCCAGGTCAACACCCATTTCATCCACGGCGTTTACCTGTTCGGGCAATGTCATGCCACAAACTTTAAGTCGCATAAGCTTTTGCTTTTATGGTTAAATAAATCAGCAAAAGCAATCGTATAGATAATCATTCATTCGCCAACACGTTGCAGGTCGATCACAAACTGTTCAAACGCCAGCCCGGGATATTCCTTCTTCATAAAATTCGCCCCGATCAAAAATCCTTTGAACCCTGCTTTCTTTAAAGTTACGATCGTCTGCACATCACTGATACCACTTTCTGCCACCGCCGGTTTTCCCGTTGGTATCTTCTTGATAAGACCCAGCGATATATCAATAGCCACTTCAAAAGTCTTCAGGTTGCGGTTATTCACTCCCACCATATCCACTTCTGCACAAATATGATCCAGCTCTTCTTCATTATGTATCTCCAGTAATACTTCCAGCCCGATACTTTTGGCATAGGCAGCAAACTGTTTTACTTCTTCTTTCGTTAAACAAGCGGCGATTAACAGAATCACATCGGCACCAAAAGCCTTCGCTTCTGCTATCTGCCATTGGTCTACGATAAAATCTTTCCGCAGCACTGGTATATCCGAGATCACTTTGGTTTGGATCAGGTCATCCAGGTCACCGCCAAAGAATTCTTCATCCGTCAATACAGAAATACCGGCAGCACCTAAATCATTATAAGCTCTTACCACCGGCTCCACTTCCAGCTCTTTTGTTTTGAACCAGCCTTTGCTGGGACTCTTGCGTTTGAATTCCGCAATGATACCCGTACTGCCTTCAGCCAGTAAACTTTGTTTTAATGAACGGTTACTGACCTTCCAGAAAAATCCATCCCGTTCAAACCGTTCGATGGAACTCATCGGTTTGAATTTTTCAATCTCCTTTCTCTTATTCGCAACAATTGTATCTAAGATCGTACTCATTGTAAGGCTATCAATTTTTTCAGTGATGCATTTGCTTTCCCGCTTTCCAAACTTTCCACGGCGGCTTGATAGGCCCCGTCATAGCTTGTATAATTGCCCGTGCAATATAAAGCCATCGCCGCATTTGCCAGCACTACGGCATTCTGTGCCCAGCTGCCTTCCCCGCTGACGATCCTGGTAAATATCTTCGCCGCTTCTTCAAGGGTATTACCGCCATTAATATCCTGCGGGTCAACCGTTCGTTTACCCAATTGCTCCGGCGTCATGATCCTTTCGCCTTCATTAGTGATCACTTTGGTATCATTGGTCAGCGATATCTCATCGTAACCATCCAGGCTGTGAATGATGGTAAATGCCTTTTCTGTTTGTTGCAACAAGTAATTATAAATACGGGTCATCTCTAAACTAAACACACCCACCAACTGGAAAGCCGGATCAGCCGGGTTAACCATAGGCCCGAGCATATTGAAAAAAGTTCGCATGGCCAGGTTCTTCCGGATTGGCCCTACCACTTTTAAAGCCGGGTGAAACAGGGGAGCATGTAAAAAACAAATACCTGCTTCTTCTACTTCCCTTTTCAGTTTATCATTATCCGCTTTGAACCTGTAACCAAGTTGCTCCATCACATTGGATGCACCACTCACTGAAGAAGCACCATAGTTACCATGCTTAGCTACTTTTTGCCCTGTTCCTGCTACAATAAAACAACTGAGGGTGGAGATATTGAATGTATTTTTCCCATCACCACCGGTGCCGACAATATCAATGGTAGCATGCCCGCCGAGGTTGACCGGCACACATAATTCCAGCAAGGCATCCCGGAAACCCTGCAATTCTTCAATCGTGATGCTGCGCATCAGGTACACGGTCATAAATGCT
>JAEUVP010000085.1 GCA_016786805.1 Chitinophagaceae bacterium
TTTCGCTGGCTGAAACGAAATGTGCGGGAAAATGTGATCCTCTATTTTGAAGCTTTTGCGGATATGCTGGAAGAAAAATTGTTAAAGACCGTGACTATTGATATGACAGCCATGATCTCAACTTCTCTAACCGGGAAAGAGAGAGTGCAGAGTGAAGCTGAAGTGTTGCAGGCAGAGTGCTAAAACTTTCTTTTTCTGACAACCGGTGAAGAACTCACCGGTTTTTTATATTGTATTTATTATGCGGTTTGATTTTGGTTTTTACTCTTCCCTGTTGCTGATCTTCTTTGTGCACGGGCTGGTATATTCGGTTTTATTATACCGGAAAGCGATCCGTAATGAAACCCCTTCTGATAAATGGCTGAGTTTATTTTTACTGCTATGTATTCTTTATATCACACCCTGGATGGTGGGCTTTGCAGGCTGGTATGATAACCAGCCCTACCGGGACATTTTATTCTATGTTCCTTTTCAGCAATTATTCTTTATCGGCCCGGCCATGTTTTTTTATATGCAAAGCCTGCTGAATCCCTCTTTTCGCTTCGGTAAAAAGGAATGGTTGCATTTAGTACCGGGCTTCTTGTATTTGTTGTACAGTATAGCAGCAGTGGTGACTGATAAACTGGTCCTGAACGAATATTATTTTTTAGCCAGTGGTGCCGATCCTGATTTCGATACCTGGTACCAGGTTGCCGGGCATGTATCCATGCTGGTTTATTTATTACTATCCCTGCGGTATTATAATCTCTATAAAAAACTCATGGTACATGTGGTCAGTTATGCCGACCTGGTTCTGTTCAAATGGATCCGGAGTTTTTTATATGCATTTCTCATTATGCTGATCATCCGGGTGGCATTTTATATCGCCCCGCTGATCCCCGGTTACCTGGAAATGCGGTACATGGGTCCCTGGTGGGGCTACTTTTCTTTTGCCATTGTGTTTTATTATATCGCTATCACCGGTTATGCCAACTCCATTGAAACAAAAGTGCCATTCCGGCTAAACCTCTTAACCTATAAGCCCAGCTTGTTGCTGCAATATAAAGAGGATAATAGGGCAGGGGCCGACCCGGTGGAAGAAGCAGAAATCATCGAGATCAACGATCCGCCCACTGAAAAAAGAGAAGATGACTTTTTACTGGCGGCATGGAAACCAAAGATCATTGCATTGCTGGAACAGGAAAAAGCCTGGCAGGACCCCGAATTATCGTTGACACAGGTGGCCCGGCAATTGCATACCAATCCTTCTTTATTGTCAAAGATCATCAACCAGGGATTCGGGCTCAACTTCAATGATTTTATTAATCACTACCGGATCGAAGCAGTGAAAGAAATGCTGGGGAAAGGGGAGCATAAGCAGCAGACATTGCTGGGTATCGCTTTTGAATGCGGTTTCAATTCCAAAGCCACATTTAACCGGGCTTTTAAAAAAGCAACGGGACTCAGCCCGAAAGAATGGACTCAACAAACCAATGGCTGAAAAATATACGATACAAAAAACAGGACCCGGCGGGATGCATTTCATCACAGCTGATCCGAAGACCGTAAAAAAAATTACGGTGAATGGTAATAAACGGGTCATCTGCACCCTCAACGGCAAAATCACCATTCATGCCGCAGTGATGAAGACCAAAGAAGGCACACACTATATTATGATTGGTGCCAAATACCTCAAAGAATTAAACCTGAAAGCAGGCGACAAGGTAACGGCCGTGATACAGGTTGATAAAACACCCCTGCAATTCAACCTGCCGGAAGAATTTGCCGAAGTGATGAATACGGACCCGGAAGCACTCAAGATATTTAACGGCCTTACGGATGGAAATAAAAGAGGGCTGATCGTCCTGGTGAATATGGTCAAATCATCTGATAAGAAAATTGAACGGGCCCTGAAGATTGCAGCGAAACTGAAAATGGGAATTACTTCACCACAAAAAGTGATGAAATGATCCTTTCTTCTTCTATCAGCTTCTTTAAAAACACAAAATCATGATTTGAGCCGCTTTATTTAGTATTTGAGGCGACCTGAAAAAATCATAAAAGACCTTTGATAAAAAAGTATGAAAAAACTGCTTCTCCTCTTTTTAATAGCTGCCTGTACTGCAGCATTGGCACAACCGGGAAATAACCATCAAAAAATGGCTGCTATCGTTCAACAATTTGCTGCCAAAGGTTTCAGCGGTTCTGTATTGGTGGCCGAAAAAGGGAAAGTCATTTTTACACAGCAGGCAGGCATGGCTAACCGGCAGGATAATATTCCGGTATCAACAAAAAGTAAATTCCGCATATGTTCTATTACCAAAACATTTACGGCTGTGCTCATCCTGCAGTTGATGGAAGAAGGGAAGCTTAACCTTGCTTCCACCATCGGCAAGTACTATCCCGAATATGAAGGAGAGGCAAAAGATAAAGTAACCCTTCACCAGTTACTCACCTACAGTAGTGGCATCGAAAACCAGGACCAGGGCAATGAAGCGATGTATGCCCTTCAGTTGCCTGTCGACAGTATCATTAAAAAATATTGCAGCGGCAGGCTGGTTACTGAACCTGGCAAACAAATGAACTATAAGAATGCGGATTATATCATCCTGGGAAAGATTATTGAGAAGATCACAGGTAAATCATATAACGAGGTCTTATCGCAACGCATCCTGGAGCCGTTAAAAATGAAGCAATCCGGTTATCTCAAAAACAGGGATATTATCCCAGGGCTTGTTACATCCTACCTGTATGACAGCACGGGCAAATTTTATAATGACGATCCTTTTTGGATAGATAATTTTTACAGCAGTGCAGCCATGTATGCCACCGCTGCTGATCTTTATAAATTTGACCAGGCGCTGTTCACCCATCAATTATTAAAAAAGGCGACAGTGGAATTAATGACCACTTCTTACCCCGAATTATGGGGCGTTGCTTATAGTTTTTGGGTAAATGACCAAACCATCGGCACCACTAAAACAAAGGTCATGGACAGAAGGGGAAGTATCAGCGGTAATAATACCGCCTGGTATCATTTTATCAACGAGAATAAAACCATAATCGTTTTGAGCAATAACAATGCGACAGATGTGGTGGAGTTGCGGGAAAAATTAGCGG
>JAEUVP010000134.1 GCA_016786805.1 Chitinophagaceae bacterium
CTTCGCTGCCGTAGTAATTCTCGGAGCGTTATTCAAAATACGTCACTGGCCTGCTGCCGATGAAATGATCACAGCTGGTCTGTTGGCAGAGGTAATTGTGTTCCTGGTGATGGCCTTACTGGTACCTCCTCCTGAAGAACCACATTGGCAACGTTATTTCCCGGATATTAATGTTCACCCTGACCTTGATCCTAACTTTAAACCCACTCCGCTTACTTTACCAGGAGCCAGCACCGGCAACCCTGCCCTGAATAAGCTGGAGGATATGCTGAAAGATGCTGATATCACACCGGCTAACTTAGGTCGCCTGGGTGAGAACTTCAAGAAATTAGGTGGCACCGTTGATAAAATGGCTGACATTACGGATGTAGTAGCCGCTACAGGTGACTATACCGCTAAAACCAAAGAAGCGTCTGTTGCTTTAGGCCAGATGAAAGATGCCTATGTTGGTGCTGCTAACAGTATCCAGCACTTCAACCAGGCTGCAGATGGTACTAAACAATTCCACGAGCAGGTACAGGTGTTAACAAAAAACCTGTCTTCCCTGAACACTATTTACGAACTGGAATTACAGGATACAAATAATCACCTGAAGGCAATGAATAAATTCTACAGTAACCTTACACAAGCTTCTGAAGCGATGCAGGGTAGTGTGGAAGATGCCAAGAAAGCACAAGACCAGATTGCTTTACTGGCTAATAACCTGGGCCGCCTGAATAATATTTATGGTAATATGCTCAGTGCTATGCAGGGTCGCAACTAAAATGTAAACTAACGGTACAAGGGTTCGTTTAAAATTCCGTATCCGTATCCCGTGATTTTTGAAAGTCACCATTTCTAAAACCAGTTCCGTAACAGCGGAATAAAAAAACATAAATCGTCATGTCTTTACCTAAAGAGCCACGGCAAAAGATGATCAACATGATGTACCTCGTTCTGACGGCCCTCCTGGCCCTGAACGTGTCATCAGAGATCCTGAATGCCTTCAAAACGGTAAATAATAGCCTGGAAAAGACCAATACCACTGTTGACAAATCTTCTCAAACGGTATTTGAGTCTTTGACGGAGAAAATGTCTGATCCCACCTCAATGGTGAAAGCTCAATACTGGCAGCCTAAAGCCAAACAGGTGATCGATCTTTCTAAAACAATATTTACCTATATCCAAGGATACAAGGACCAGATATTAAGAGAAGCAGGCGGAGATCCTAATAATAAGGATAAAAGCTTCAAAGAAGATAACTTGGATATTGCTACCCGCATCATGGTAGAAAAAGGGGAGGGTAAAAAGTTGTATGCAGCATTAGAGAAATACAAGAAAGATGTATTGGCTATTGATCCATTGATTGATTCTGCTTTTAAAGATAACTTACAAATTGACCTTACCAAGCCCCCTACAAAAAACAAAGGGAATAACAGCTGGGAAGCAGCTTATTTCAGAATGGTGCCTACGGTAGCCGCCATGACGATCCTGAGCAAATTCCAGAATGACATTAAGACTACTGAAAACAAATTGGTTTCTTTCTGTCACGAGCAGGTAGGTAAAGTAACGGTTCGTTTTGATACCTATGCTGCTATTATCGGTCAAAGTTCTAATTACCTGATGCCCGGGCAGGATATTGAGATCACTGCGGGTGTGGGAGCTTTCAGTAAACAAGCATTACCAGTAATTACTATTGGTGGACAAACTGTAGCTATAGGCGAAGATGGAGCGGCACATACAAAACTGCCTGCTGGGGGTATGGGTAATCGTACAGTACCTGTAAGAATTGCCTATAAAGACCAGGATGGTAAAGACCAGGTAATTGAAAAAAATATTGAGTACACAGTTGGTCAGGCAAATGCTTCTATAGCACTTGATAAAATGAATGTGCTTTATATTAATGTTGATAACCCACTTTCCATAGCAGCAAGCGGTGGAGGAGATGATAAGATACAGGTTAGCATTTCCGGTGGTGGTGGTTCTATTACCAGGGTTGGTAATGGTAAATACAATGCCCGTGTTAACAGTGTAACTGATGATTGCCGCATTACTGTATCCGTAGACGGAAAAGTTGCCGGAGCTTCCCAGTTCCGTGTAAGAACAATTCCTGACCCGGTTGCTACGGTTGGTGCCTTCCCCAGCGGTGAGAACGTTCCTGCTGGTGCCTTTAAAGCACAGGCTGGTGTTTCTGCCTGGATCAAAGATTTCCCATTTGATTTAAAATATACTGTTCAGAGTTTCGTTGTAGAAGCTGATGATGTAGAAACAGGAGATATTGTTGAAGCACCTTGTACAGGTAATACCTGGAGTCCCAAGGCACAATCAGCGATCAATAAATTAAAAGCAGGGTCTTTGATCACTATCCGGGATATCCGGGCAATAGGACCTGATGGAAGAGTGAGAAAATTGCCAGGTATTTATTATAATATCAGATAATACAGAGAGCTATGATAAACAAATTCGTTCGTTTCAGTTGTGCGGCACTTTTGTTATGTGTGCTGGCAGATTCAGTGGCGGCACAAAGAACTCCGCGACGCAGAGGTGGTGGCACCACGCCAACTACCCCAGCAGGGGCTGAAGCACAGCAACAGACCAATAATAACCAGCCGTCTACTTATAATCCTTACGGAAATATTCCGATCAGGGTGGATTCAAGTACAGTGTCTGATACGATTGTCAAAAAATCATTACGTAATGATAATGCTTTTGACAAAAGCAACCTGACCGCCAGAACTCCGCTGGATTATGAACACCTGCGTTGGGATGATGCCTTGTTTGCTGAAAAAGTATGGCGTGAACTGGACCTGCGTGAAAAAATGAACCAGGTTTTTCGGTATGATGCACAGGGCGATAATGGAAGTGAGTTATTCATCAATATGCTGTTAAAGGCGGTTAATACCGGCCAGGTAACTGCATTCTCTGATGAAAGGTTCACCACACCCATGACAATGACTGAAATACAGCAATTGACTGTTGGATCTGCAGATACA
>JAEUVP010000143.1 GCA_016786805.1 Chitinophagaceae bacterium
GGACAGCCTTTCCAACTGGAAAAAAATCGACCGGGTATTTAATAAAGGCAAGATTTTCTTTCCTGATTCAATAGTGAATAACACCGCTGTTATGCTGGTGCAGCAACAATTGAATGCTTACAACGCACATGACCTGGATGCTTTCCTGGCACCTTATGCTGACGATGTAGAGATCTATTCCACAACCGGTAAGCTACAAATGAAGGGGAAGGAAGAAATGAGAAAACAATACATCTTTATTACGAAGATGCCTTACTTATACTGTAAGCTGGTCAACCGGATTGTATCCGGAAATACGGTAATCGATCATGAAGAGATATGGACCAGCCCCAAACCGGTGAACCTGCAGTATGGCGCAGCTATTTATGTAATCGAAAAAGGTAAGATCAGCAAAGTATATTTTGCTGACTAAGTTGACTTAATACTAACTAATTTTTTTCTTAAATCACCTTCACATGCCAAAACAAATCCTGCTTCTTGTTATTGTTCTTTCTTTTAGTGCCAGCCTGTTTGCACAACCCAAAAAAGATTCTGTGTCACAGGAGCTGAATAATTTTTTCAAACCGGTAAAGTGGAGAAATATCGGACCTTTCCGCGGAGGCCGTTCCGTGACAGCAACCGGTGTTGTAGGCAATCCCACTACTTATTATATGGGGACTACGGGTGGTGGTCTCTGGAAAACGGAAGATATGGGTACCAGTTGGGCCAATATCTCCGATGGGTTTTTCAAAACAGGATCAGTCGGCGCTGTGGCAGTGGCGGAATCTGATCCTAATATTGTCTATGTGGGAATGGGAGAGCATGCGGTACGGGGAGTAATGACACATCATGGTGACGGTGTCTATAAATCAACCGATGCCGGGAAGACCTGGAAGAAGATTGGACTTGATCAATCGCAGCATATTGCCCGGATCGTTATTCACCCGAAAGACCCGAATACCGTTTTTGTAGCCGTACAAGGTGCATTGTACAGCAAATCATCTCAAAGAGGAATTTATAAATCAACCGATGGTGGTGTAACCTGGAAAAATGTATTGTACGTGGATGAAAAAACAGGCTGTGCTGAATTATCCATGGATATGAATAATCCAACGATTCTGTATGCAGCCATGTGGGAGCATGGCCGTCTTCCCTGGAAAGTGATCAGCGGCGGACCGGGCAGTGGTTTGTATAAATCAACTGATGGAGGAGAGCATTGGGAAAAAATGCAGGAGGGGCTACCCAAAGAAATGGGTAAGATGGCCATAGCTGTATGCCGTTCTAATTCTGAAAAAGTATATGCACTGATCGAAAGCGATTCTGATAAAGAACTGGGAGGTTTATTTGTTTCCAATAATGCCGGTAAAAGCTGGAGCCGTGTTACCAATGATCACCGGCTGGTACAAAGAGCCTGGTATTATATTGAGTTATTCACCGACCCGATGAATGACCAGGTCATTTATGTACTGAGTGCTCCGGCGTTGCGTTCGAATGATGGTGGCAAGACCTGGGAAAATCTTTCCGGTACTCATGGTGATTACCACGACCTCTGGATCAACCCGCAGAATTCAAAGAATATGGTGATCGCTAATGACGGTGGTGCAGCTGTTTCAGTGAATAAAGGGAAAACATGGAGTACACAATCGAATATGCCCACGGCCCAATTTTACCGGATCAATGTAGATAACCAGTTCCCTTACCGGATTTATGGCGGACAACAGGACAATACATCTGTATCTATTGCCAGCCGGGAGTTGGCCAGTGGTGGTATCACAACAGCCAGCTGGACATGGTCGGCCGGCGGTGAAAGTGCTTTTCTCGCCTTCGATCCCAATGATCCCAGGTATGTACTGGGTGGCAGCTACCAGGGTACCATTGAAGTGCTGGATATGAAAGCAAAAGCAGGGACTAATATCATGGCTGCACCGATACAGTATCTTGGACGAGATGCAAAAGATATTAAGTACAGGTATAACTGGAATGCACCGATCATCCGGAGTCAGCATGAACAAGGAACTTACTATCATGGTTCGCAGTATTTATTGCAGACAACAGATATGGGTAAAACATGGAAAGAAGTTTCTCCTGATCTTACCCGTAATGAAAAAGAAAAACAGGGAAAAGGTGGCGGACCTTATACTAACGAAGCGGTGGGAGCAGAAAATTATGGCACCCTGAGTTATGTAATGGAATCACCACATGAAAAAGGAGTGATCTGGACCGGCAGTGATGATGGATTGGTTTACCTGACAAAAGATGGCGGAGCCCATTGGCAAAATGTAACACCAGTGGGTTTACAGGAATGCCTTATCAATGCCATAGAAGTATCCCCTTTTGATAAAGCAACAGCCTATATTGCGACCACCCGTTATAAATTCAATGATCATACTCCCGGTCTGTACAAGACAACTGATTATGGAAAGACATGGGCAAAAATAAATAATGGATTACCTGCCAATGCCTTTACAAGGGTTGTCAGGGAAGATCAGAAGAGAAAGGATATGTTATTTGCGGGAACTGAGTTGGGTGTCTTCATTTCCTGGGATGGAGGAAAAGAGTGGGTACCTTTTCAACTGAACCTGCCTGTTACACCCATTACTGATCTGCGTATCCACCAGGATGACCTGATCGCTGCCACATCCGGCCGTTCTTTCTGGATATTAGATGATCTTAGTTTATTAAGACAGTATAAGAAGGAAGCTGTTTCTTTTGCTATTTATCAACCAGAGGATGCTTATCTCGTGAATGGTTCCAGTGAACTGGACGAAACCGATGAGGATTTCAGCGGTAGTAACCGGTTCAGGGGAGTGAATCCCTCAACCGGTATTGTATTGTATTACCAGTTGCCTGAAGTAAAAGCAACTGACCAGCTGGTATTGGAGATCAAAGATGCACAGGGAAATGTAGTCCGTAGCTTCAGCACAAAGCCAGACAGTACTTATAAAAGATATGATGGCGGGCCTTCTGCAGAGCCGCTTTTATCTGCCCAAAAAGGATTGAACCGTTTTGTATGGAACCTGCGGTATCCCACGATGCCGGGTGTACCGGGTGTGTATATTGAAAGCAGTTACAGTGGTCATAAAGCATCTCCCGGTAAATATAGTTTTACACTCAAACTGGGTAAACAAGAGTTTACGGCAACGGCATCCATACTTCCCAACCCGCTTTATGTAACTGATGCAGCCACATATAACGAGTATCACCTGCTGATGAGCAGTATGGAAAAAGAACTGACGGGTATGCATCAATTGGTCAATACATTGTATTCGAAGAAACAACAACTGGAATCGCTGCTTTCTTCTTTACCTGCAGACGCAAAATTCGCAGCGATAAAAAAAGAAGGGCAGTTACTGGTTCAACAGATGAAAGCCTGGGATGAAGATATGGTGCAGCGGAAATCAAAAGCCTATGATGATGTGGAGAATTTCCCGAATAAATTCACGGCGAATTATATGTTCCTGATCAACCAGACAGAAAGTGATATTCCTAAAGTGAACCAGCCTTCTTTAGACCTGTTGAAAGAACTGACTTCCGAATGGGTGGGGTTAAAGAAAAGGGCAGATGAGCTACTGGAAAAAAATATCCCGGCCTTTAATACATTGTTATGGCAGGCAGGTATCGGTGCGATCTGGAAAAATTAGCCTGCCCTGCAAAAGGGATAATATTGTCTTTAACTGATATAAAGTCAATTCATAAATGTTTATGTGCAACTGGTACAATTGCTGTAATTTAATAGTGCCGGGGAATATATTTTTGAATTCAAACAGGTAATATGAAAATTCAATCAACCTCCTTCTTTTTTGCCATGACTGTACTGGTATTAGTATCAACAGTCAATACAGCAGATGCACAGCAATATAAGTTACGGCAAACGACTTCCGTATCAGGCATGAAGTCTGAATCCACGATCTATGTAAAAGGAATGCGCAAGCGGACCGAAGGTGGTGGCTTTATGGGAGCTGCTGCCAGCCCGGTAACAATTGAGCAATGCGACCTGCAGCGAACGATCAAAATAAATGATAAGAAAAAACTCTATTATATTGAACCCTTTTCCAAGCAGGAAGAGGAAGTAATCGATGAAGATGCGAAGCCTGTTGCTGTTAAAAGCAAACCGGCACCTGCTGATAAGACAAAAGACAAGACAGGCGGGGTCATCTATATGTACCAGAGCATCACCGATACAGGAGAGCGGAAAAAAATGTATGGCTTCACCGCCCGGCATGTATGGAGTACGCAAAAAATAAAACCCTCGGCAGATGCCTGCATGATGAAGGACAGTATGGTCATCAAAACAGATGGCTGGTATATTGACCTGCCACAGTTCAATTGCCCGGTAAGAAGTTATAGTGGTGCTGC
>JAEUVP010000179.1 GCA_016786805.1 Chitinophagaceae bacterium
GTTATCATTAAAATCCTTTCTTCTCCCCGATGTAGCTGTCAAACCATTCCAGGTTGGTCTGCATGGTTTTTAATACCATTCTGGGTTCCTGCGGGCCATGCGGTTGTCTTGGCAGGGCCAGTAAACGAACCGGTACATTTCTGCGGCGCAGCGCATTATAAAACATCACTGAATTGCTGAAAGGGACCCGCAGATCGGCTTCACCATGTTGCAGCATTACGGGTGTTTTTACATTTTGTATAAACCGTAACGGGGAATGTGCATCATACTTACTCCAGTCATCCCAGGGGTTGGATTTGAAATAAGATGGTAAGAAGCCTTCTATATCATCTGTAAGATTCTGATGGGCCAGGTCAACCACCGGCGCACCAATAGAAGCTACTTTAAAACGATCGGTATGCCCAACAATCCAGCTGCTCATAAACCCGCCATAACTCCAGCCCATTACGCCCATCCTATTTTCATCAGCCACTCCCATTTTTATTACAAGATCAACACCCGCCATCAGGTCCAGGTAATCTTTTCCGCCCCAGTCTTCCCGGTTAGCCGTCCTGAATTCAGTGCCATAACCAGATGAACCTCTCGGGTTGGGCCGCAGCACGGCATAACCCGCTTCTGCAAAAGCAGCAATGGGATAAGTACCCTGGTTTACTGCAATACAGTTTTGTGAAAACACTCCGGCCGGTCCCCCATGTACATTTAATATAAAAGGCACTTTTTGTCCCGGCTTATAATTGACAGGGTACGTAAGCAGTCCTTCAATTTCCCTTCCATCCGGCCCTTTCCATTTTACCAGTTCAGTTTTGGGCAATGGTTTGCTGGCCCAGACCGCATTGATATCTGTGACTTTTACAGGAGAAAAGGCAGTCATCGGACTTATATAGACTTCGGGCAGTTTTGCTGTATTCTGTAATGTAAAAGCCATATGGCTTCCGGTTGAATTAATGGAAACACTACCTAACAGGTCTTTTGAACCCTTTGTCCATTCCGTAATTGATTTTCCATCTGCACTCAACAGGTAAACGCTGTTTAATGTTTTATTGGCTTCTGCCCATAATACATTTTTACCGTCGGCTGTCCAGCCAAAGATGCCATTAGCACCAATACCTCCATTCTCATCCGGTGTGGCTTTCAGCCGCCAGCTTTTCCCATCCGTCAGTGAATAGATCTTTGCATGTCGTGCACCCGACCAGTCAACAGGGTTAGTGGTACAGTAATAAGCAATCAATTTCCCATCCGGGCTGAACAAAGGATTTGTTTCTCCGGCACCCGTAGCGGCTATTGGTTTTATCGTTCCACTCTCCACTTCTATCAATGAGATATCGCTGTATATGTTATCATTGACCTCCGGGGATTTTCCGTGACTGTAGGCAATGCTTTTCCCGTCAGCACTCCAGTCGAAAGCATTCACATTATAATTCTCTTTGGTTAGTTTCTTTTGTACATATTTTCCAGCCGTATCTTTCTGATTCAACCATAGAACATATAACCTGTTCTGTTTTATTTCTTCGTCCATATAATACCAATCGTTCTTTGCCTTTTTATCTTTTTCCTCTTTACTTTCTGCCGGGTCGATCATTACAAAAGCGATAGCACTACCGTCGTGACGCCACTCATACTCACCCACTGCTGATTTTACATCAGTAATTTTTTCTGCCTCTCCGCCACCCACCGGTAAGATGTATAAATTGTTTTTTCCATCTCGGGATGAAGTAAAGGCGATCAACTTGCCATCGGGGCTCCATTTAGGGTTGGAAGAATTTTTATCACCCTTGGTTAACTGAACCGCATTGCTGCCATCTGCATTGCAAAGCCATACCTGGTTTATATATTCACTCCGGTCATCCGTCATCACTGCTTCCCGAACAGTGTATAGCAGCTTAGTTGCATCAGGTGATACACGGGCAGCTGTTATATTTTTTATTTTCAAACATTGTTCGGGACTCCAGTTTGTTTGAGCGGAGCTGTTATATGCAACAAATAAAATACTGAGGACTACCACGGCCTTTTTCATAAATGCAGTTTTAAAGTGAAAATATATTTATAACAGCGGTCGCATTACTCTTACTAATTTAAATCATTCTTATGGTGCTATCGCCCGATTTTTCTTTTTTAAGCGGCTGCTTTTTCCAATAGGTCAAACTTCTCCAGGCCCATTCCATCGGACCGAAGCGGAAATAGCGGAGCCAGGCATGGCTGTACAGGATTTGCAGGGTCCATACTCCTGCCACTACATAATATATTTCATGCCGCTGCAACTGGCCGTACTTACCCAAACCTACTCCATAGAAAAAAAGTCCGCATAGCAATGACTGCACCAGGTAGTTAGTAAACGCCATTTGTCCCACCGGCCGGAGCAATGCAAATAACCACTTAAACAAACCAGATTTATACAACAGCATGATCAAACCCAGGATACCAATGGACCGGAAGGTCCGGGATAATTCATAGGACGAGAACCAAACCTG
>JAEUVP010000199.1 GCA_016786805.1 Chitinophagaceae bacterium
CATCCGGTCCAGGTTCTTGCTGATCGTGGCAATAGCTTTATCTAATTGTACTTGCGAAATATCAATAAGTGTGACCGTATAACCATGCTGCGCAAAAACATGTGCGATACCATTTCCCATGGTGCCGGCGCCGATGACAGAAACATTTTTCATTTTCATAAATTTATCAGAAATCGAAAGTTGTAAAGCGAAAGTCGAAAGTATTTCACAAACCTCCAAAAGCAAAACCATTATAAACAATAAAACCTGTTTTATGAGCCAGCAATTAAAAGACAGAACCAAGTCACTCGGGATCCGGGTAATCAGGATGGTGAAAGAGATCAGGGGGAATAAAATAGAAGATATACTTATCCGTCAGATTGTAAGATCAGCCACATCTGTAGGAGCGAATTACCGCTCGGCTTTAAGAGCCAGAAGTACTCCCGACTTTATTTCAAAAATCACAATTGCAGAAGAAGAAGCTGATGAAACCTGTTATTGGCTTGAGATACTGATTGAAATAGGAGTGTTCAAAGGAAACAGGCTGGAACCATTACTGAAAGAAGCACAGGAAATAACCGCCATATTAACTACTGCCGGAAAAACGGCCAAACTAAAGCTGAAAAAATGATCAAATGAGACCATTTTATATTTCCGCTTTACCATTTTCAATTTTTATTTTTAAAATCCCCCCGTTTCCAGGCCTGGATGAACTCAGACCAGGCGGCAGGATTGAAGATATTTTGCGGGGGTGTTTGTCCCTGGTACACGGCCCGGTTAGCGATCTTGTTGAACTGGATCTTGGTGGCTTCAGCGCCATCACCCGGAACACTGCGCATCAGGATGCGCCGTTTAGTGGCATCAGTATTTCTGCGGGCCACTTCAATATCATCATCAGGTACTTTGGTGCTGACAAAATCACGGGCAAATTGTTCCGGTGTGGGCCGGGGACGGATAATAGTGGCGGGCAGATAAACCGTATCTGCCACCATCAGTTGCACAATACTGTATTGATTGCCTTCCAGTGAACGGGGAATGGCTACGGTCTTGGATTTATAGCTGACGTGGGTAAATTCCACTTCATCACCTTTTAATACCACGATGGAGAAAACGCCCTGGTTATTGGTGATGGTTCCCCGGTTCTGGCCTTTTACCACCACACTCACGGCCGGAATGCCCACCAGGCTGTCGGCGGTCATGATGATACCATATAATTGAACAACGGAGTCACGGGCAGCTTCAAACTGGGATTTGGCAGTGGCGGGTACCAGGAGAGCAGCGATGATGAGGTATTGTAAAATTTTCTTCACTGTGCCAAAAATAAAGACAAGTTGCTGATTTCGTAAAACAATTTGCAGGCGGTATTGGTTAACTTTGCCCTTCGTATTGACTTTTAACAAATACTTGGAAAATGACTAAAGAAAAAGTACTGGAAGCCTTGAGTAATGTGCAGGAACCCGATTTGGGAAAAGACCTGGTGACACTGAACATGGTAAAAGATATTGCCATTGAAGGAAACTACGTTTCGTTTACAGTGGTGCTGACCACGCCGGCCTGCCCGATGAAAGACATGATCAAAAACGCCTGTATAAATGCTATCAAACTGCTGGTGAATAAAGAAGCGACCGTACAAGTGAATTTTACTTCTAATACGACTACGAAAAGAACAGATGAGGGAACCGTATTGCCGAAAGTAAAAAACATTATTGCCGTGGTGAGTGGAAAAGGTGGTGTGGGTAAATCAACCGTGGCGGCAAACCTGGCACTGGCTTTATCACAAGGTGGTGCCAAAGTAGGGTTAATGGATGCGGATATTTACGGGCCCAGTGTGCCGATCATGTTTGGTGTTCGCGGAGAAAGACCGATGATGATGGAGATCGAAGGAAAAGGAATGATCGTGCCGTTGGAAAAATATGGTATCAAATTAATGAGTATCGGTTTGCTGGTGGATGAAAAGAATGCCGTGGTATGGAGAGGCCCGATGGCCAGCAGTGCCATACGGCAATTCGTAACCGATGTATACTGGGATGAACTGGATTACCTGGTGGTCGATATGCCGCCGGGCACCGGTGATATACACCTGACATTGATGCAAACTGTTCCGGTTACAGGATCTGTGATCGTGACCACGCCGCAGGATGTAGCATTAGCAGATGCAAAGAAAGGTATCGCCATGTTCGGACAGGCACAGATGAATGTACCGATCATTGGATTGGTAGAAAACATGAGTTATTTCACACCAGCCGAATTACCGGAGAATAAATATTACATTTTTGGTAAGGAGGGTGGCAAACGCTTAGCGGAAGAATATGACCTGCCATTCCTCGGGCAGATTCCATTAGTACAAAGCATCCGGGAAGGTGGTGACAGTGGTGTACCGATCATGATGAGTGATGATGTGATCAGCCGGAAAGCCTTTGAAGGATTTGCATCTTATGTGGTGAGGAGTATCGCCATGCGGAATGCAAATATTAGTGCGGAGAAGATCGCTGAGACTGTATAAGATATAATGTTTGAAGTTTAAGGTTTGATGTTACTGAGAGCAGGTTATCAAACCCGAAATACAACTGGTTCCATGTACAAGTTACCTTATTTTATAGAAAATGATCCTGCCGTAGTCATGCAGTTTATAAAGGATCATCCTTTTGCTTTTTTATCCGGTTGTGATGAGACGAATAAACCGGTGGTCACGCAAATCCCTGTTTTTATAGATGAACGTGATGGAAAATTATTCTTGTCCGGGCATATCATGAAGAATACTGATCATCACAAGGCCTTCTCATATAAT
>JAEUVP010000245.1 GCA_016786805.1 Chitinophagaceae bacterium
CAGCGTATCATTCCCGCTGTTCATACTCCAGATGATCGCATTCATTTTATTCAGTACTTCATCCGCTGAATGGGAGATCTTTTCAATTTCCACCGGCGTGGATTCTTTCATTTTATTCCGGGCTATTTCGCTCATCAGCCGTATGGCGGTCATACCGGCACCCAGTTCATCGTGCATATCGGCGGAGATACGTTGCCGTTCTTCCTGTTGCGCTTTATACACCGCCAGTTCTTTTTCATATTCTTTCATCTGGTTCTCCGTCCGCAACCGTTCTCTTTCTTTTGTTTGTGCAATGATATTGGTCCGGTTCTTATGATTCAGGCCGGAGAAGAAGAACACCAGTTCAAGGAATAGCCCGATCTCGTAATAGAAAAGAGCAGAATCCCAGATGCCGGGTAGTTTGATGACCTTGGCAACCAGGTATAGCAGCAATGAAATGAAAGAAAAAATGAGCAACAGTAAATTACCCCAGAATAAGTAACGGAGTAATTTGTCCTTCCACCGGCGCAGGCTGTAGACAAGAAAAATGACCGTCATGACCAGCAAGGCCATCTTGGTGATATTTTCCACATTATATTCTGCGACGAAATTGTCGGTGAAAAAATGAAAATAACTGAAGATGAGTATCGATACAACGATCATGATGATACCAACGTTATACAATTTAAACAGGAATGGATGGTTCTTTTTGGTAACCAGGAACCGCTGCATAAAAAACATATAGAACATAATGCCAAGACTCTGCATTACATAATCGAGATAACCTTCAAAGAAATAACCAATCGTATTGGGCCGCATGTCATAAAACGCCTTAGTGAATAGCATACCACCGACAAAGAATGCATAAGCGGCATAATAGAGAAACTCTTTGTTAGCCCCCTGCAAATAATTAGCTATCGAGAACAGGATCATCATCAGCAACAGGCCACTGAATACATACGTAACCATATTATACATCCGGTGATCTTCCTGTATGTCTTTGATGAACGATTCGACCCGGTTAATATGTACCAGTCTTGGTTTCATGGTACTGATATGGGTGCGGGTCAATTCAAGTACAGCAATGACCATCATAGAATCTCCCGGGGCAACTGTTATTTTCCGGTAACCAAGATTGTCTTTAATGGGAGCGGGGATAAGCGGTAAAGGTATCAGAGACTGACCTTCCTGTTTAAATAGTGATACATCGGTATAAAAGAATCCCGGGAAAAACCAGGCACTCACAGCGGTATCAGCACTGTTACATATCGAAAACTGTAACACTGCTTTTTTGGCCACATCTTTGGCAGGAACAAGATTGGTGTGTACCATCCCTTTTTTAAATACGAGGCCGAAAACCGCTTGCCGGGGATCATCCCCGCTTTTCATAAAGCTGCTGTAAGCGTATTTTGCCAGACTGGTGGCATATTCGATCCGGCTGATATCGAGACAGTGGGGGGCTGTGCTATCCTGTGAAAGGGCGCAGGTGTTTGATAGCAATAGAGCCAGGAGGGCTACTAAAAGTTTACAGGTACCTGTTTTCATGTTCGTGACTGGTGGCAATCTTTCAAATGTAATGATTCAGGTCTGATAATCTAAATTTTAGCTATACCACTTTCCGGGTAGCCGGAACCCGTTTGAAGGCCCGGAAAAAAGCAAACTATGCTATCTTTGCCGCCATGGCTCAAAAGAAGAAAAAGAAGGTTGCTGAAAGTCCTAAGAATAAACCGGGTAAGTCGGACGCATTGCCCATGAAACAGGAAAAAGAGGAAAGTATTGACTGGCGCAGCCTGGCCCGTGATGAACGTACCTGGAAGATCAGCGGTGCTGTATCCCTGCTGGTGTCTATCTTCCTGTTCATCGCCTTTATTTCTTATTTCTTTACCTGGAAAGAGGACCAGGATAAGGTATCCAGGGGGGCATCGATATTGTTCGACAATGATGTGAAAGTAAATAACCTGCTGGGCCGGCTGGGAGCATATATTTCCCACTTTTTTATTTATAAAGGCTTTGGTGCTGCCTCTCTGCTTTTCTGTACTTTCTTTTTTGTATTAGGGGTCAACCTGCTGTTTACCCGCAAAGTGTTTTCTGTTTCCCGTAACCTGAAATATGTTACAATCGGCCTGCTGGTGCTTTCCGGTTCACTGGCCTTTATTTTTTCCAACAGTGAGTTCCGGTTTGGTGGTGGGGTGGGTGCTATGATCAGTGGCTGGCTGACTGGTGCATTGGGAACAATCGGTACGGCCGCAGTGTTACTTTTATTGGCTATTGGTTATTTTATCTGGCAGTTCAATCCTGCTTTTAACCTGCCGAAGAAAAAAGAACAGCCTGAACCCATAGTTGAAGAAATACCCGGAGAAGAAAATGCAACTGGAGCGATCATCCCCGGCGGCAAAACCATCAACGATATTTATAATGAGAATAATGGCGATGCACTGAAAGGAAATTCGATGAAAACAACCGGCGGAATGATCCTTAATCCTAATAAGGAAGAGGCACTGCCCGAATTCAAGATCATTGAAAAAGAAGAACCGCTGGAAGACGAAGCAGCCATATTAGAACAACAGCAGCCAACGCTGGAAAAG
>JAEUVP010000255.1 GCA_016786805.1 Chitinophagaceae bacterium
TGCTATTGATTGATAAAACTTGATTTTCATATTGCAATCGTTTAGTTTATTAGAAAGTAAGGTTTACGCCAAATACCCATGTTCTTGATCTTGGATAAGCAGCAAAATCAACGCCTGGCGTTAATGGATCAGATCTCCTGGCCGTTACATCGGGATCATAACCAGAATAGTTGGTGATGGTTGCCAGGTTATTTACCGTACAGAACATCCTGAAGGTAGATATTTTCATTTTCGACAGTACATTCTTCGGTAAGGTGTAACCAACCGTAACGTTATTAAAACGAAGGTAACTGCCATCTTCCACCGCCCATGAATGCAACCACCACCGCTGCACCCTTACCGGTGACCATATTTTGGCATTCGCATTCAGTTTGGCCAATGCAGTCGGATCGGTTACCACCTGTCCCTGGTCGTTGATATTGGTCCACCGGTCTTTCATGATGTTCAGCATATTCAGGTTGGCAAATGCGCCGTCTGTCCATTCCAGTTTATTAGCATTATAAATATCATTCCCTACTACAAAGTTTACAAACACACTCAGGTCGAAATTACCATAGGTAAACTGGTTGTTCCAGCCCCCTGTGAAAGTAGGATTGGCATCTCCAATCACCTGGCGGTCACCATCAGCAGTGATCACACCATCACCATTCAGATCTTTCCATTTCAGCATACCTGGTTGCGGCACACCATATACTCCATTTGCTGCAATACCTGCTTTGATCGTGTAAACACCGGTAGTTGCGTTATAATCAAAATCATTGATGCCGTAAAACCCGTCTGTTACAAAACCATACATCAAACCAGCCGGCTGACCCACTTTCACGAGATAGTCATCCACACCATCACTTCCCTGCCAGCCTGAGTTACGGGTGATCTGGTCAACACCACCTAAACTTTCAACCCTGTTCTTATTAAAGGAAATATTAAAATTCGAGGTCCAGTTAAAATCCTTTTTTGCGATGGGGGTGGCATTGATCTGGAATTCCACACCCCGGTTAGAAGAAGAACCTATATTTTGTATCTGTTGTGTATATCCTGTTGTGGGTGGTATGTTAACCGCTAACAAAAGATCCTTGGCTGTATTTTTATATACATCCATCGTGAACTGTAGCCTATTATTAAACATAGAAAGATCTAGCCCGAAGTTGCGGGTGGTATTAGACTCCCATCTCAGGTTAGGATTAGCCAACGCTGTGGGTGCAAAACCCGGCAAAATAGAATGATTCAATGCATACTGTCCTGTTACGCCATATAATTGTAAGTATAACAGGTTATCAATACGGTTATTACCTACCGCACCAAAACCAAAACGCAGCTTTGCATCATTGATCCAGTTCACTTTATCCATAAATTTTTCTTTAGAAAACCGCCATGCTAAAGAACCAGATGGGAATACCAATGACCCGTTTTCTGAGCTAAACTTGGAAGAACGGTCAGAACGAAGATTGAAAGTGGCTAAATACTTATCATCGTAGCCATAAGTTGCTCTTCCAAACAAAGAAAAGATCCGGCTTGGTGGTTGAACAAAAGAAGTAGGCAACGGCTGGGCAGAACCTGATGGAGCAGATCCAAGACCCATATTGGCAAGGGCTTTATCAGGTGTGATATCAGCCGGGAAATAACGGGTTTCTGTTGCATTTTGCTTAGAACGCAGATCTACCATCTCCTGACCTATCAATACACTAATATCATGGTGCTTCTTATAATTATTTACTGAGTATTGTAATGTATTTGAATTATTGAGCGAGTAGTTATTTTGCTGCCCGATTGATGCTACTGGTAAAGAAGCAAAGTTCCGGGCTGTGCTGGTGATCTTGCTGTAGAAAAGATCAGTTCTTGTTGTTGAATTGTCAAAACCAAGCGTTGACCGGAATACCAGGTTTTTAAGGATATTAAAATTGAGATAACCTGTCAGGTAAGTAGCTTTGGTTTCTTGTTTCCTGTATTCGGCCCTTGTAAGTATAACCGGGTTAATGGCGCCACTGGAAGCCAGGAAATAAGCTTCATCAAAATCATCAATACCTCCGGAGGGTGTTGGTAATTCAAAAGGCCTGTAATTAATAGCATGACGCAGGCGGTTGGTCGCTCTTGTTCCGCTGTTAGTGGTTCCTGCTCCCATGATCTTTTGATCCAGGTAGCGGGCAGTCATTCCCACTTTTACTTTATCAGATACTTTATGATCCAGTTTGAAATTGACGAGGTTTCTGTCAAAGCCGGATTCGAGTTGAACGCCTTCTTCCCGGTTTGCAGTTATGCTCAGGTTGAAACTGGTGGACTGGTTACCTCCATTAACAGATACATTATGGTTCTGAAAACTTGCATTTCTTCCAAATACTTCATCCTGCCAGTTGATGGCGGGCATATTTTTATATACGTTCAGTGTATCCCAGGTGGTACCATAGGTTTGTGCAAAACTTGAACTGTCGGTAGTATTACCCCTGCTTCTTTCATACTGCCAGCGAACAAAATCATAAGGGTTCATCACATCCATTGTTTTAGGAACTTTCCTGAAACCATAGCTGCCATTATAACTAACCTGGGTTTTACCTGCCCGGCCAGCTTTGGTAGTGATGATCACCACACCATTAGCGGCTCTTGCACCATAGATGGCAGTAGTAGAGGCATCTTTTAATACGTCAATGGAAGCAATATCCTGAGGTGAAACTACAGATAGAGCATTCTCTACCTGCACACCATCCACAATGTATAAAGGAGAATTATCCTGGGTGATGGAGCCACCACCTCTTACCCGGATAATGATCTCTGCACCTGGTGCTCCTTCAGATGAGATGGCTTGCACTCCGGCCAATCTTCCCTGTAAGGCTTCCGCTGCAGAAGAGATGGGAATATCTTTCAATTGTTTAGAACCAACGGAGGAAACGGAACCGGTAAGGTCACGTCTTTTGATGGTGGAATAACCTACCACCACCACTTCTTCGTTGGAAGAAACATCCCTTTGCAGCACCACGGCCAGGTTATCGCTGCTGGCATTCAACGTGGTGGGTTTAAATCCAACATAAGAAATAAGCAGTTCCGCATTGGCGGCAACTGCAATGGAAAAATTACCCTCTTTATCTGTTTGTGTTCCTTTCCGGGTTCCTTTTACAGAAATATTGACCCCAGACAGTGGCGCACCGGCATCATCAGTCACTTTACCTTTTACGGTTTTTTCCTGTGCAAAAAGAAGGGAACTAAGAACAACAGAGAAGAGTAAAAGCAGCGCAAGCTTCTTCATATGGCGTTGTTTGATTGTTTAAGAATCGTAATGAAAAACGTCGGAAGTTTATCCGCAATCGTTAAAATTCAATTCAATTCTACTCAGATATTCCGGTACCGGCATCAGCGGGAATGATGTTTATTTACGCAATCGTTCCCGGTAACGATATCATTTTGAAGGCGTTAAAAACTATTCACTTGTTCATGGATGAAATGATTTGTGCTGTATCACCTGTATTAAACCAACCTCTTACAATGCAGCACCCCAATTTAAAAAAAAGGTCCTTTCCGGTACAGAAACGACAGTATTTACCCTGCCGGTGAGGCTTAAATTGACTAACTTTATTTAATCACTGTACATTATCCTTATTTCCTGCTTACTAATGAGATTTGAAGCATTAACGATAAAAGATATTGCCAAAGCCCTGGGGCTTTCAACTTCCACTGTATCAAGGGCTTTAAGAGACAGTTACGAGATCAGCCCGGAAACAAAAAAGCTGGTGTTGGAATATGCGGAGAAGAACAACTATCACCCCAATCCCATTGCCTTAAGCCTGAAAGAAAGAAGAAGCCGGTCCATTGGTGTGATCGTTTGTGAGATCGCCAATAGTTTTTTCTCCCAAACCATTAATGGCATTGAATCTATTGCCTATAACAACGGTTATAATGTGATCATTTCGCAAAGCCGTGAATCCTTTGAACGGGAAATGATCAATCTCCAGTACCTCACTTCCAGGTCTATTGACGGACTGATCATATCTGTTTCCACCGAAACCAAGGATTTCAGTTTTTTAAAAGAATTGCACGAAAGGGGAATGCCGATCGTTTTCTTTGACCGTATCGTGGATGAGATTGAAACACACAAAGTGATCGTTGATAACTATAAAAGTGCTTATGATGCAACGGCGCACCTGTTGAAAAATGGTTACCAGCATATCGCCGCTGTGTCCAATGCAGCTTATTTGTCCATTACAAAGGACCGGTTAGCCGGGTACCTGGCTGCATTAGCCGATCATGGAATTCCCGTGAATGAAGATATCATCAAGTATTGTCATCATGGAGGTATGATATTGGTGGAAGTAGAAGAAGCGGTGAATGAATTATTACAAGCTTCCGAAAAACCGGATGCGATACTTGCCACTTCAGATAAGCTGACAACAGGATGCCTCCGGATACTGAAATCCAAAGGCATCAATGTTCCGAATGAGATGGGATTGGTTGGTTTCTCCAACACTGATCTGACAGAATTATTAGATCCTCCGCTTACAATCATCAAGCAACCCGCTTTTGAAATGGGTGAGATAGCTATGAATCTTTTATTACAGCTCATCGAAAGCAAGAGGCCGGTAAAGGAATTTGAAACAAGGGTACTGGCTTCAGAGCTGATCACCCGCGGCTCTACTGTTGCTAAAAAAGCAAAAAACAAAACCCTCGCCTGATCCTATTTACCGTTCCCGTAGATGTATTGATTATTGCCGGCCTTAGCTGGTTCTTTTTGAGAAGCCGGTGCAGCAACGCCTAATTCTTTGATCCATTGCTCCGCAAATGGCTTTGCCACATTATAGACTTCTTTGCCCGCCCGATAGATCTGTTTCCAGTCATAAGCCTTACCCTCATAAGCAGGGTTTACAAATTTCTTTTTGTTACCAGCCTGCTTCAGCTCGGCATTGAAATCAACAGTAGCTGCCAGGTCAAGATATTTCTGCAGCCGGGCTGCTACCAGCTGGCGGTAATCAACGGGAAATTCTTTTTCCCACCGCACCATACTTTCCTGGTAATACTGTTTATCCCGTTCTGCCCTGTCCAACTCATCTTTGTACATATATGCTATGGTCTGGTTGTCGGGTTTTTTATACTCCTCAATACTCTTCTTGTTCATTTCAACCACCGGCTTCATGATCTTTGCCATTTCTGCGCTTGTTTTCATAATTCCCTCGCTTTCTTTCACCGATTTCTCCAGCTTGGCTATTTCTTCTTTACGTATCTCTTCTTTTGTTCTCACTTTCCGTTCTGAAGGTACCGGCTTTGCCTGTTTGCGCAGCAGGTCATATTCTTTTTTGAATGTTTCGCTACCGATATATTGTTTGGTATACGCCAGCAGGTCTTTGGCCACCGCAGCCCTGTTACCCGTAGCAATATTCCTGGCATTTTTGGCACCATAGTAATACAAGTAGCCATTGAGGAAACTTTGTTTCACCCCGTCGGTGCCCTGTAATTTGGTCATACCCAGTTGTTTCCAGATATCATCGGCAAGCCGCTCACTGGTAGTGAAGGAGAAACTAAAAAGGCTGATCAGTGCTACACCCAGTATAAAGGCTATCACTTTTAATTTTATCAGCAGGAGGTTCATCATTCTGTCTGTCATAAAAAAGGTTTAATTGGTTAATGGTTATTGATCGTGCTGTAAAGGTGTAAACATATCCGGGGGGAGAAAAGACAGACGGTAATGAATTGAATCAAGTGGAGCATGAATTGACGGAAGCAATTAAGAATTTAGATCGCTGGTTTTCACTTGCTGCTCAGTACTAAAATAGCACCTGGCCTTTAGCAGGAATCTGCCGGGGGCTTTCAGTTCTTATTTTGTAATTTGACAAACCAATTGATACCTATAAAAAGGCAATTCATCACTATAAATCACAGTTCATACGGCAGATTGTTGGGAAAGTGACCCGGAATGATAATTTAGGGACTATCCGTATGAGTGGTTTTTTATTCAATATAAACATGCTGAACTACAGCAGTAAAGAAAAGCTGATTGGCTTTATTATTGTCCCCCCGGTTTCAATAGCCATGAATATTGTAATATTCGGGGCCGGATATTTTAGCAGCTGGGTCAATTTCTTATTGCCATCCCTCATCACCGCCGCCGTGGTGGCGCTGGTATATATATTATGCGGCATGGTGGCGTCGCTGCTCCAAAACCGTTTTCCCAAATACAGCCAGACATTTAAACGCATTGGGTTAGGTATTTTTTCCTATGTAATTATCATGCTGGCGGCCATCACCACTTTATTTTATGGCTACGACTATATTGGTTTTAACGGCCTCCGGGTAAGGATGGATAATTATCCCTGGACTATTGTGGTAGGGGCTATCTGTAATTTACTGGCCACCAGTTTTAATGAAGGGGCCGCTTTTTTTGAAAAATGGAGAAAGGTCGTAGATGAAGCCGAGCAATTAAAACGGGAAAACCTCCAGAGCCAGCTGGAAGGGTTAAAAGGACAGGTGAACCCGCATTTTTTATTTAATAGTCTCAATTCACTTTCTTCTCTCATCAGTGACGATCCGGATAAAGCTGAAAAATTCCTGGATGAGATGAGCAAAGTATATCGTTATTTGCTTCGTACGAATGAAGATGGCCTGACCACTCTGGAAGCAGAAATGCAGTTCATTCATTCCTATTTTCACCTGCTGAAGACAAGGTATGGTGATGGCCTAGACCTTGAAACGATCATTGATGAACGTTACTGCTGCTATCAACTGCCACCCCTCACCTTGCAAATGCTGGTGGAGAATGCCGTCAAGCATAATATGATCCTGAAAGATCACCCGCTGAAGATACTGATCATGACCACCAACAGTGGTAAACTGGTGGTCAGCAATAACCTGCAACGTAAAGACCGGATGGTTTCCTCTAACAAAGTGGGCCTTACCAATATCGTGAACAAGTACCGGCTTATGAAACAGGAAGAAATCACTGTACGGGATGACGGTAAAGAGTTTGCCGTGGTCGTTCCGCTGCTGCAGGCCAGCCCCGCTCCAGTTCATACCCCTTAATAACAATTCATACAGGCCAAATGGCAGACTGGTAAAGACCCGGTTTTTACAACCGGGTAATCGTAGTATTTTAGTATCCCACAACACTAAAACTCATTTTATGAAAGTATTGATCATTGAAGATGAAGAACTGGCAGTAAAAAAGCTGCGCAAAACCCTTCAGTCAGTAGATGCTACTGCAGAAGTGGTAGGGGTAGCTGACAGCATCCGTGCTTCTGTCAACTGGCTCGAAAATAATCCCACCCCTGACCTTATCCTGATGGATATCGAGCTGGCGGATGGCCAGAGTTTTGAGATATTTGATAAGACCGAAGTAAAAAGTACGGTCATCTTCACTACTTCGTATGATGAATATGCGCTGAAGGCATTTAAAGTAAACAGTGTTGACTACTTGCTGAAACCTGTTCAAAAAGAAGACCTTCAAACTGCGCTGGACAAATTCAGGAACCTGAAAAACATGTATGGTGGTGGTCACGAAAATTCTCCAATGACGGTAGACAGCCTGGTAAAAGAACTGCAGCAAAAATTACAACCCAAAGAATTCCGGAAAAGGTTCCTGGTAAAGCATGCCCAGAAATTAGTGAGTGTGGAAGTGGATGATATTTCTTATTTCTATAGTGATGGTCGCCTGAATTTCTTCAAGACCAGCGATAATAAAAAATATGTGGTTGATTATACCATGGATGAATTGGAAGAAATGCTGGACCCGGATAAATATTTCCGCATCAGCCGCTCCTTTTATGTGTCGGTCAATAGCATTGACCAGATCCATGATTATTTTGGCAACCGTTTATTACTGAACCTGAAACCTGCTGTAGATAAAGAATCAATCGTAAGCCGGGAGAAGGTAACTGATTTTAAAAAATGGATGGGAAAATAAACTGGTTTGTAGTTTGTACTTACCAGTACTCAAATCACAGGGTGTTTGTTAAAGAATAGCACCCTTTTATGTTTTTATAAGACCACCAACTTCAAACTCTTTATACAGGCATTTCCAGTTTCACCACGGTCCCCGTATTCACTTCTGATTCGATATAGAGGACTGCATTAATAACGGCTGCCCGGCGCCGCATTTCGCTGATACCCCTGCCCAGCATAGCCGCACTATCCATGGCAAAACCTTTGCCATCATCCAGTATCATCATCACCAGGTTGGACCTGTTATAACGGAGGCTTATTTTAATGAATCTGCCATCAGCATGGCGGGCCGCATTCGTTACCGCTTCTTTGTATATACATAATAGTTCATACCGGAGTTCCATATCCAGCCCCAATTGTTCCACCTGCCGGTCTGTATCAAAATCAATACTTACATGATGGACATTTTCGATTTCCGCAGCAAAGCTCTTCATTCGCTGCATCGTATCCTCCATAGTATCATTCTTGGGATCGATACTCCATACCATATCATACATTGACTGCACCATCCGGTTGCTGGTATCACTGATCTGGTTGATATACTCTTTCGTCCGCTGAGTATCCGTATCGACTTTTGTTTTGGCCAGTTCGCTCGAGATATTGATGCTGCTGAGGGAATTACTCATGTCTTCCGTCAGGCTGGTAGCAATCCTGGTTCTCACACTTTCAGTTGCCCTTAACCGCTGAAGCCTCTGCTTATCCAGCCAGAACAATACCGCTGTTACAGCAAATACAACAAAGCCCAGGAACCACCAGGTTCTCCAGAATGGGGGCCGTACTTTAATCATTAGTTTAGTAACCAATTTCCCCGGCCTTCCTTCCGCATCCTCACTTCTCACCATGAAGGTGTAATTACCCGGTGGCAAATAAGAATAAATTGCCTGGTAATTACGGTCTGCTATTTTCCAGTCTTTATCTATATCTTCTAACTTGTATTTTATGATATAAGCATTATTATAACTCAGACCGGAGAATTCCAGGGCGATGGAGTTTTCTTCCGGAGCCAGGTCTATCCTGTCAAGGTTCAGCAGTGAATCCACCAGCAATGGCTTGTTCATTAAACTAAATCCTGTGATCTTTATCTCAGGTGACACATCATTGATCTGTACCCGGGAAGGATTAAAGGTTACAAATTGGTTATCTGCCCCGAATAATATCCGCCCGTCCGGTAAAGTCAGGGAAGCTGCATTAATAAAATAATCATTCGCAATACCATCCACCCTGTCAAAACGTATGAATATCCTGTTATGAATATTTACCCGGTAAATACCCGAGGTTGATGAAGCCCATACGTAGCCAAGCCGGTCTCTTTCCAAAGCAGTTAATCCCCCGGTAATAGATTCCGAGTTACCAATGGTCCGGATCATTTTCCGGCTTTTGGTATTAAAAACCATTATTCCATCTGAAGCAATAAGCATAGTAGAGTCATTATACTCTAATAAAGCAGATACCGTATTGGAAAATAATCTCCTTTCCGGTGGCTCCGTAAGTCCAAAATGCATGATCACTTTATCGCTTGCCGGATCAATGACATATAAACCAAACCCGGATGTAGCCACCCAGATATTCCCATCCTTGCCAACAATCATTTGCAGTATTTGTCCGCCAGGAACTCCTGTTACATGGGTAAGACTGTCTGCCGTATTTATTTTTCCATTTTTAGCAGGCCATTTATAAAGTCCTACGCTTTGTGTACCCAGCCATAAACCCCCAAAGCGGTCTTCAACAACCTGTCTCACTGTTCTCCCTTTGATGGGCTCGGGATCATAAAAAGTTACCTGCCCCGCCGCCTGGTCATATTTATGAATGCCGGGTTGCGAAGCCATCCAGATGATGTTATTATCTCTTGACGGGAACATTCCCCAGATCGACTTCGTTCCTGTTTCGGAAAATCCTTTGATATTAAGCGGTATTGGGTTTAAGCTACTATCGTACCGGTAAAGACCATCTCCCCAGGTACCCACCAATATGCTTCCATTTTTAGTCTGGGCAAATGACATTGGGCTTCCATCTCCGGGTTTGCCACTCTCCCGGTTGATATGGCGGATATTGGTAAAGAATTGTTCAGCAGGATTGAAGCTGTATATACCATTATTATTGGTGGACACCCAAATATTACCCTCTTCATCTTCCATGAGATCACTCACTTTGGAGTATGCAATACTTTGTTCACCTTCATAACCATTATACACCTGTTGAAATTGCTTTGTCTTTTCATTAAACTGCGCAAAGACACCTAACCCGTGCAGCCAAATACTGCCATCCTTTTGTTGCAGAAAGCCATGTGTTTCATGATAGCCGCTGACTATTGCTAAAATATCATACTTATCCAGGATCACCTGGTTTTTGCGAACATCATAACAATACAGTCTTGGATAACCGTCCCAGGTATCAAACCACAGACGTCCATCTTTATCAAACATAAAATTCGCCGTGGCCTTGATGGTTCCGAATTTTTCTATCAGCGGTTCTCTTTCTGTATTATGCCCCGTATAGCTCAACTGGCCGGTTTTGCTATTGTAGATCGCCATACCATGTTGTGTGCCCAGTATATACTTTCTTGTTCCCGGTATATTGAACAGGTCAACAATACCCCAGTCCTGCGGAAATTTGATAAAGTTGTGCTGCCCGGAAAATTCACTTTTCGCCTTATTATAAGTAAGTAACTGAAGATTGCCAATGACCATCATTATATTACCCTCTTCATCCTCGACGATTTTTTTCATTCCGTACAAGTAGCGATCGTCTGCAGGTCGTACAGCAACATCCCTGAATATAAATTTTTTAGTATCAAAAATGCCCGCTTTCTGACCACCAGCCTGTAACCACATATTCCCGGTCCTGTCAATCATCAATTGCTGGATGAAATTTCCGGGTAATGAGGCCGGGTTATCCTTTTGATTGCGGAACGTCAGGAATCTGACACCATCATACCGTTGCAACCCGTTGTTGGTACCGATCCAGATATAACCGTCATCATCCTGTATGGAGCACATGACCTCGTTGGAGGTTAGTCCCTGTGTCATTCCATAATGCATAAACGCAAATTTCTTACCCTGTTGTGAGAGAACAGACAAGGAGAAAAGCAGAAGAGAAAAAATATGCAGCAGGTATTTTTTCAAAGTATCAGCGGTTGGGCTCTTCAAATATACCCAATGAAAAGACAAAATGTACAATTGCAAAGATGAGTTGCTGCCCACCCGGATGGATTGCACAAATGATGTCATGAATTGATCCGGGAAAAAATACAGAAAAGTGACTCATTCAACCGAATATTCAATTCATACGTGGAGTTATTGGTCCATAGATGAGTTGCGGTCATCTTTACTGCATAAAATCATTAATCATTAAAACCTTATTATCAATGAAGAAATTTTTCTTACTCGCTGCGCTGGCAGCTGTTGTACTTAGTGCCTGCGACAAGAATGAAACAATTAATACAATTGTTTACAAAGGGGCGGTTCAGAAATTCCAGCATGGAAAAGCCTGGACCTGGCTGGAAGTTGATAAAACCGACAAGCCACTTCGTATTGCCATAAGCATAGACGATGAAGCCATGAGCAGCCTTGACCCGGGTGGAAATCATAATGGCGGGCATAATCATGTAAACGGGCTTTCACTGGCTTTTCATCCAAAAGCAAATATTACCCCGTTCAAACACGCCTTGCTTGACTGGAATCCTGACGGCCATGAACCTGCCGGGGTGTATACCCTCCCGCATTTCGATTTTCACTTTTACATGACCTCAGAAGCAGAAAGAAAAGCTATTCCCCCTTACGAAGTTGATAACAGCGGCTTCCTGAATTTTCCGGCGCCGGGCTATATGCCCAGTGTATTGCCCGGTTTATATGCACCTGTTCCCGGTGGTGTGCCGCAAATGGGAACCCATTGGGTAGATGTTTCCACTCCTGAATTAAACGGCGGCACATTTACACAAACATTCCTCTACGGCTCATATAACGGAAATGTGACCTTTTACGAACCGATGATCACCAAATCATTTCTTGATAATAATGCCTCTTTCCAAAGGGATTTTCCAGTACCGGCTAAATTTAAAACAGCAGGTTATTATCCCACCAAAATGAGAATTGAGAAATCAAACGGTATTACTAATATTATCCTGGAAGCATTTGTTTACAGGCAAGCTTCGTAATAGAAAATATCATTTTTTAAAAAAAGGGGCTCAAATGAGTTCCTTTTTTATTTCAATTCACCCGTTTCAAAAGTCAATTCATACAGGACTACATTGCCTGGCTGAACAATCCGGCAGAAATTTGTTTTGAAATCATTGATCATTAAATCTTATCACTTATGCGTTTCAACATTTTCAACCAGATACACAAAGCACTCAGGGCTTTATTATATGATGCAGCGTTAACCGTACAGCAAACTAATTTTTCCAATGCGGAAGAAGCTGAAGTGGCGTTGGAAAAAATCAAAGCTGTACTGGACATCTTTGACAAACATGCGGCCCATGAAGACCATTTTATATTACCCGCCATTCAGCAATATGAGCCATCCCTGGTGAATGCGTTTGAACAGGAACATGTGGAAGATCACCAATTGGCCGACAACCTCAGAATAGTAATTGGCGGTTTTTCAAAAAATGAAACTGCAGAAAGTAAGTTAATCACCGGTCACACCATCCTGCATTCATTTATTGCTTTTATGAGCTTTAATCTTGATCATATGGCGAAAGAAGAAACAGTGCTGAATGAAAGATTGTGGAGATTCTACTCGGATGCAGAGCTCCGGAAATTGAACCAGCAGATCGTTGCTGCCATAGAACCGGCAGAAATGGCCTTCACGGCTGCCTGGATGATGAAGGGTATGAATAATGCCGAGATCACCGGCTGGCTGAAAACCGTTCAGAAAGATGCGCCGGAAGCCGTTTTCAGTGCTCTATTCACCATTGCAGAAAAAGAACTGCCCTACGAACGTTTCAGGAAAATACTCGAAGACCTCACTGAAGGAGCCATGGTTGCCTGATGCAACATAGTAACCCCTTATCCTGTCAGCATTCAAAACGACTATTATGAAAAAAATTCAACTCATTTGGGAATTGGCAGTTTTTGCGATCCATTTTTCAATAAAGAATAAAGCAGCAAAAAAGCAATTCTTTACCAGGGTGCAATCACTGTTATAAAAAGCTGTTCTCACAGCGTTAGGGTAAGTGATGGCCGTTAGCGGGTATCTTTGCAGCAGACCGCTAACTATGGCCATCACTTTTTGGCTTTCTCTTTTTTCAACACCCGATTTCCCTATCTTCGCAGCGCAAATATTTACTGCATGCTTCCTAAGTACAAACGTATTCTGCTCAAACTTTCCGGCGAGGCTTTAATGGGTGATAAAAGTTTTGGATTTGACACTTCTGTCATTGCCCAATATGCACAGGACATTAAATCGATCACAGAATTAGGCGTGCAGGTCGCCATTGTTATTGGCGGCGGCAATATCTACCGCGGTATGAATGAAGCGGAAACGGGTATTGAAAGGGCACATGGCGATTATATGGGCATGCTGGCCACTGTTATTAACGGAATGGCATTACAGGCCGGTTTGGAAAGAATCGGGGTGTACACCCGTTTGCAAAGTGCTATCAAAATGGAGCAGATCGCAGAACCGTATATCCGCCGCAGGGCCATACGCCACGTAGAGAAAGGAAGAGTAGTGATCTTTGGAGCCGGTACCGGAAACCCCTACTTCACTACTGATACAGCTGGTTCCTTAAGAGCTATCGAGATCAATGCCGATGTGATCCTGAAAGGCACCCGGGTGGATGGCATCTACAATGCTGACCCTGAAAAAGATCCTTCTGCCACCAAATACAATACCATCACTTTCCAGGAATGCCTCTCCCAGCAATTGAAAGTCATGGATATGACCGCCTTCACTTTATGTATGGAAAATAACCTCCCCATCATTGTCTTTGATATGAACAAGGAAGGCAACCTGCGCCGGGTTGTGACCGGTGAAAAGGTGGGTACACTCGTAAAAGGCTGATTCATCGTAGATTTCCTATAATAATAATGCATAGTAAAGGCTATCTTGCGTCAGCCCGTTACCACCCACCTGTGAAAAACTATTAAGGGCTTTCTGCCCATTTTTTAATAGTTTAGAAATCGTACGTCACCTGTTATGCCGAACATCACCCTATCTATTTTAGATATTATCTTACTGGTATTCTTTGCCATCATACTCGGTATTACAATACACTTCTTTATTACCAGCCGCCGTAGCCTGAAATCCACTTTTACAGAACCCAAAAAGAATGAACAGGACCTGAATGAATGGAAAATGAAATATTTCAACGATGTTGAAATAAAGGATAAGGAACTCAGTTCCCTTCGCCAGCTACTGGAAGAAGCCGAAGAGAACAGCAAAATATACCTGATCGAAGCAGAAGAATCCAAAAAACAGAATAAGAAATTACAACAGGAACTGGAAGCAGCCAGGAAAGCAACACCCCAGCTATCGCATGGATCGCATACTGACAAGATGAATTATTATGAGCAACTCCGGCAGGCGCAAAACAGCCTTATGGAGCACAATGAAAAGATCAACCAGTTGCTGAGCAATATTGATATCATTAAAGAAACAGAAGAAAAGCAGAAAGAGATATTAAAGGATAACGAAGAACTGTATAACCAGATTGAAGACCTCCGGTCTATGCTTTCTCAAAAAGAACAGGAGATCAATAACACCCGTCAAAAAGCCCATTTATCAAAGGAGATGACCTCCATGCTGGACAACGCTTACCTGGAATTCAATACACTGCAGGAAAAGATACAGAAACTGGAGTCGCAGGTTAGCTCTTCCAAAAACATCAATCTTGAGTATGAAGACCTGAAAGAAGAGCATATTAAAATGAGCCGTGATTTTGAAGAGCAGCGAACCAAACTGAATGCCCTGAGCAGTGAGAACAGGGAATTGCAATCGTTACTCGCAGAAACAGAAGATAAATTCAAAGATGCTCACTTTCATCGTCAGCAATTACAGAAAAGAGTCGCCTATCTTGAGGAATTAAACAATGACCTGCAGGCTGTATCAGATGCCAATAAACGGTTAGAGAGCCAAATCAAACGGATCGGTGAACTGGAAAGTATGCTTAATGTGGTGGCCGAAGAAAGAGATAAACTGATGCGTAAGGGCTGACCCAGCCTTCTGTATGACAGGGTACTTACAATATACCTCGCTGAATGACGGAAAATGGAAGATTGACAGACTGGCTGCCTGAGCAGTTAATATTGATAAGTTGATAAGACGCACTGCTTACCAACTTATCAACGCAATAGCTTATTTAGCCTTCTTAGCTGCGGCCTTCTTTTTAGAAGCCGGTGAAACAGCCGGGCGGCTTTTACCAAAAGAACCTTTAAAGCGTTTGCCTTTTGCTGTTTTTTTATCTCCTCTGCCCATGTTATTATTTTTTAAATTGATTGAAAGTGCAAAAATACAGTGTTATAACTAAAAAGCCCCATCCCATACAGACGAGAAGGAGCTTTTAATACGGTTAAGAGCCATTACAGTTTCGCAGAAAGTTCTTTTCCGGCCTTGAATTTGGCCACTTTTCTTGCTTTGATCTTAATTACTTCACCAGTCTGAGGGTTGCGGCCATTACGGGCAGCTCTTTTAGATACGGAGAAAGTACCGAAACCTACCAGGGTCACTTTTCCACCACCTTTCAATGTTTTGGTTACTGCTTCTACAAAAGAATCCAGCGCTGCGTTAGCCTGGGTTTTAGTGATGGCTGCATCTTCAGATACTTTAGCAATCAATTCAGCTTTGTTCATGATTTATATTTTAAATGTTTTAGTAACGGCGACAAATTTAGATGCTTTTTGATACCATCAAAAAATTTTTATTCTCTCCTAGTTGTTGTAAAATCCCGCCGAAACCGCAAGGGGCAAGGATTTTAGCCTGTTCTGATTTTCAGGGATTGTTGATAAAAAAAATAATAGTTTGCTGAAATCCGCTGCCACGGCCATTTCCAGAGGACGTGTCGTGAAATTCAGGCCGGGCAAGGGTTTGCGGGGAATATACAATTGTTTGTGTAGCCTCAAAACAAATATTTATTCTTTTGCACACTCAATTCACAACCTGCATTACTGTTCTGAAGGCAATAAAGTGATTCGCCCATTTATCAGTAGCCTTTTTACGCATTATCTCTGCAAACTGATCGATATAGCGGTTATACAGGGCTTTGCTTTCCGTATGATATTGCACTGCATAGGTTATTCCTTCGGCATCGTCTGACTCAAGCAGGTGCAGGATAACCGCATGTGTAAAACACCCCGTGCCGATAATATCAGGAATATGTTCAGCCTTCATCCATTGCAGCCAGTCCGCTGCAATAGTATGATCTGTTTTGACGGTTACATTATAAATAAACATGGTATCACAAAATTACTAAGTTATTCCCCTTTATTATCAATGATGATCATTTTCAGCCGCTGGTACATAAATGAAATCACCAGCAATAGAACACCCAAAAGGATAAAAGCTGCAATCTTCCCTCCCGGGGGGATATTAATGATATCATAGAGGAATAATTTGAATAAGGTAACCGTAAACAGCGACAATGAAATGATCCGCAACGGCCGAAAATTCTTTTTCATTCCCAGCCACATCATCGCAAATGAGCAAACACCCCAAAGAATACTGAGCATGGCTTTATAATAAAGGTTCTCATACCACGACCAGTCAGTTGCATCACGGTAATTAGTCCATAATACAATATGATACATTTCTGCACTGAGTAAAATAATGATACTGGCTGCTGCTACCCAGGTAAAAGCAGGCTTATACTCATTCCATTTACTACTGGTATCATTAAAAATATAGATGATTACTGCATACAGCAACCATAACAATACTGCTGCCCCTGTCCAATGTGACAGGAAAAGAACCCCTTTGTTTGTTTCAAATAAAGAAAGAGAAACATCATACAAGGCCGGAAGACTGAATAGATAAAATGCAAAACAAAAGCCGGTCAGCAGAAACCGCATCAACGGATGATAGCTGTCTTTCCGGAACAGGAATAACAACAAAGCTGTATATAAAAAAGAATATAGCTGCAGGTAAACCTGGAAGACGGGTGCTTCCGTATAGCGGTTGGCAAACTGGTAATATATTTCAAGAACCCCTGCCAGATAGGCTACCAGTAACGCTGCGATCAAAATTATTTTTCGGATAATAGCTGCGGAGAACTGCCCGTAAAAAAAGGCTGCTGTTTCTTTTTTCATCAGCGCATAATAACTGAATAGTGCCCCGGCTGCCACCACAGTAGTTATAAATCCTTTGTTTAACAACACCGGCAACAGTGTTGTTCCTGATAAATAAATATCCGACCAGTTGACCAGCAGGCTGAACAACATCAACAGCAATACCAGCCCGGATGCAAATTTGAGCAGGCTGATAGATGATTGCTGGTACAGCCATAGTAATACAACTGATTCCGCCGCCCAGAATAATACAATATGATTCCCATCAAACTCAACGGGTGCCACTAAAGAAATAAATGTTATTGCCAGGCCGATCAGCAGGAACACAAAATTCCGGTCAACACTTTTCTTTTTATAAAAGAAGGCAGCTAAGAGCATGTTGAAGACACCTAACAAGCCAGTAAACAATCCCTGGTAAACTCCCCCGTTCCAGTAATCAAGTGCTGCCATGCCAGCTCCATAATACAGAAAGTTAGTACTCAATAAAATGATAAAATCAAACCCTGTGAATTTATCCTTCAGACGTAATGTGTTAATGATGTTCATTGCCACAAATAATAAATAGAATAATGTGGCAAAGAGCAGGGCATTTCTATACGGCAGATCTATTTCTCCGGAAAATGATTCATTGATCAGCCAGCCACCAAATATGATTGTCGTAAAAAAAAGGGCAATCGTATTGATGGCAGGCCATCGCTTGAACCAGGCTAGTACCATCAGTCCTGCATTGAGAATACATAAATAAGTAAACAGGGCTACATAGTTATTCTGACCGGTGCTGACCAGGAATGGGGTAATGAAACCGCCAATCGTCGCCAGTATAGCCAGCTCTTGCCTTTTATAGAGCAATGATAATACAACAGCAAATGCAGTGATGATCACCATAATGATGAAAGCGGCTGTTTGCCCGATCAGGTGGTATTGATGAAATGCAAAAGCAATACTGAAATAAAATACGGTCAACCCTCCTCCCACCAGCACTGAACTGAATGAGCGGTAACTATTCCTGAAATAGTGAGCTAACCCGATAAGGATACCGCCGCTCACCAAACCAATGATCACCCGGCCGGCTTCATTGATCCAGTTCTTATCAATCGCATATTTTACAAAGAAAGAAATACCCAGCACCAGCACGGCAATACCAATCTTATTGGCCACATTTTCACCAATGAATTTTTCTATATCCTTGTTTTGTTTCGCCTGTTTCGGTTGCGGCATAGTATAAGCAGGCGGATTTTTTTTCATTATGCTTCCCTTTTCTGCTGCAGGAAATTTCTCATCTAAAGCAACAATAGGAGCCGGTGGCTCTGTGACAGGCTCCTTTTTAATTTCAATGACCGGTTCCAAAGGCAGTGAAGGAGTGACTACTTCTTTTTGCTGTTCCTTCCATAAAGGTTTTATACTTTCTGTTGCAGGTGGTGGCTTTTTTTCTTTTAGCTCTTTATGAAGATTGGCCACTTCGGTCGTGAGATCCTTTACTTTATCATACAGCGATTCCAGTAGCCGCCTCTGCTCACCAGAACGGCTCAGGATACTTAACAATAAAATGAGGAAAACAACCGGTACAAGAAGGAGCAGAATAATTAATCCGTCCATCAATGCGTATTTTGGTTTACAATTACTGCTTCAGCAAAACAATGGTGGAAAAGGAATAACTATTCAGTTTGCAGGCAGTTTTATAATTTGATATCTAAATATACCGGGCAATGATCAGAATGTTTGATATCCGGGTATATTTCTGCATCCTTCAGGTTCTTTTTTAAAGGTTCTGTAACATTTATATAATCAATTCTCCACCCTTTATTCTGTAAACGAACAGAAGGGAACCGCTGGCTCCACCAGCTATAACGATGAGGCTCAGGATGGAAATGGCGGAATGTATCAATCCAGCCGCTTTCCAGGAATTTTGTCATCCATTCTCTTTCCCCCGGGAGAAACCCGGATGATTTTTTATTGCCTTTAGGGTCATGAATATCTATTTCTGTATGTGCAATATTATAATCACCGCACAGGATCAATTTGGGATATTTCTTCTTTAGCTTGTTCAGGTAAGTATGAAATTCATCCAGCCATTTGTATTTAAAGTCCTGCCTTTCGTCGCCGGATGTACCGGAAGGGAAATAGGCATTGATCAATCTTGTATCACCAAAATCTAATTGTATCACTCTTCCTTCATCATCGCTGGCACCATGCCCATTACCAATTTCAACGTTATCCGGTTTTATTTTTGTAAATACAGCCACACCACTATACCCTTTTTTTTGTGCACTGAACCAGTAATCATGATAACCAAGGTCATTGAACTGTTTTATATCCACATCTCCTTTTACCGCTTTTGTTTCCTGCAGGCAGATCACATCCGCAGGGTTTGTTTTTACCCAATCAATAAACCCTTTTTTAATGGCAGCTCTTATTCCATTAACATTATAACTGATGATGCGCATTGTTTTATTGTTTAATTTGGAAAGCAATTTACAGCATAGTATGGAAGCAACAACAAAACAAAAACCGGAAGCCATCGTTCCTTCTAAAGAACATGTTTTCCTGGACGGGCCTAAAAGCAGGAGTTACGAATTATTATTTGCCTGGAGAGTATTTAAACAATTCATAAAAGGGTTCCGTACGCTTCACTTCATCGGCCCCTGTATCACCGTTTTTGGTTCGGCCCGGTTCAAAGAAGATCATCCTTATTACCAGCAAGCCAGGGAGTTTGGTAAGCGAATCGCCGAAACGGGTTTTACCACCATGACTGGCGGCGGCCCGGGTATTATGGAAGCAGCTAACCGGGGTGCTTTTGAAAATGGCGGTAATTCTGTTGGCTGCAATATCCAACTCCCTTTTGAACAAAAACCAAATCCTTATCTGCAAACAACCATCACCTTTGAACATTTCTTTGTCCGTAAAGTATTGCTGATAAAATATTCCTACGCTTTTATTATCCTGCCCGGTGGTTTTGGCACCATGGATGAATTGTTTGAAACATTAACACTGGTGCAAACCAAAACGATTTCCCAATTTCCAATCGTATTATTCGGTAAGGAATATTACCAGGAACTGGTAGAAACTATTGAGGATATGGCTGAAAAGGGAACTATTTCCAAAGAAGATATGAACCTGGTGCTGGTAACCGACAGTATTGATGAAGCCATGCAGCATATCAGCCAGTATATCAAAACAAACTACAAGGTGAAACCCCGCAAACGTTTGTGGTGGTTGTTTGAGAAACGATGACTTCCAACAGTGTTGTATTTACACATTGTTCCTACCTTCATGGCCTAAATTTCCAGGTTATGAATTGCAAAAAAATAATGGCTGCCTTTATTGC
>JAEUVP010000330.1 GCA_016786805.1 Chitinophagaceae bacterium
TTAGCTATTTTCTGTTTCCTGTCCTGCAGGGTCTTTACATACATTTCCTTGATCTCATCCAGCGGCTGCGAGTATTTGATCTCGGCTGTAACCGGCGTTTCGGTAATACTGATCGTTGGAACAGCTGTTTCTATTATTGCCGTTTCCTTCACAGAGGGCTGGTATTTTTCGTAGCCAACCACAGGCTGCTCTTTAATCTGTGCTGGCTGCTGTTGTTTTTGCCCCGGCAAGGTTACAAAGACAGATTTTTTAGGGATATAGGCTGGTTGCTGAACCACAGCTTCTTTTTGCTGAACAGGAACCGGCTCCTGTTTTTTTTCTTCTGAAGGTTTTTTGAAAAACCGGTCGTAAGGTTGCTCCTCCACGGCCGGGGAATATTCTTTGAGTTCTGCGATCTCGCCGGGATAGCGCCAGGCGGCACTTTTCCCGTTCACCCAAACGAGGTCGTAAGGTTTCAGGCCATGCTGAATTAATTCGTCCAGCGAAAAGGGGCCTTTTTCCTTGTTATTCCGGAGTAAAAGGTAACTGGTCATGATCCGTTTCTTTTGGTAACGCCACAACAACGAAAAAACAGTGCCGCGAAGTGTAAAAAACTTGTTATAAACCAGCCAATTCGGAAAGCCGTTTTTAATTCACAGTAGTGGATAAATGAGGGCAAAAAACAGGTTTTTTTATCAGGTTTTCAAGGCTGAAAAGGGTAGATTTGCGAGCCTTCAAAAAGCCCCGTTTTAGGGATCCATTTTACGCAAAACGAATATAAGAAGCAGATCACATGGAAGAGAATTTAGAACCATTGGAAACGCAGGATAACAACCGCATCATTCCCGTTAATATCGAAGAGCAGATGAAGACCGCTTACATTGATTATTCAATGTCAGTGATCGTGGGTCGTGCCCTCCCGGATGTGCGGGACGGGTTAAAACCCGTTCATCGCAGGGTCTTGTTTGCGATGAATGAACTCGGTATCCATTACAACAAGCCGTATAAAAAATCGGCCCGTATTGTCGGGGAAGTATTGGGTAAATATCACCCGCATGGTGATACATCCGTATATGATGCGATGGTGCGTATGGCACAGGAGTGGAGTATGCGCTATACCCTTATTGATGGCCAGGGTAACTTTGGTAACCAGGATGGTGACGGCCCGGCAGCCATGCGTTATACAGAAGCAAGGCTGGAACGGCTCGCAGAGCACATGCTGGATGATATCGAAAAAGATACGGTTGATTTCCAGTTGAACTTTGACGACTCTGAAAAAGAACCTACCGTTTTGCCGGCAAGGGTTCCCCAATTGCTGATCAATGGCTCCAGCGGTATTGCCGTGGGAATGGCCACGAATATGATGCCACATAACCTGACCGAAGTGATCGATGGTTGTGTTGCTTATATCGACAACCGGGAGATCAGTATTGATGAACTGATGCAATATGTAAAAGCCCCCGACTTCCCGACTGGTGGTATCATCTACGGTATGGAAGGAGTGAAGGCTGCCATGCATTTTGGCCGTGGCAGGGTAGTGGTGAGAGGAAAATTAACGGTAGAGACCAAACCCAGTGGCCGTGAACAAATCATCATCACCGAAGTGCCTTACCAGGTGAACCGGGATGCGCTGATCAACCGTATCGGTGAATTAGTGAATGAAAAGATCATTGAGGGTATTGCCCATGTTAATAACGAATCGACCAATAAAGAAGGTACACGATTAGTGATTGATCTGAAAAGAGATGCTATCGCTAATGTGATCATCAACCAGATCTATAAACTTACCGATCTGCAGACCTCTTACGGTATCAACAATGTGGCGATCGTAAAAGGAAGACCAAGAACCCTGAACCTGAAAGACCTGATCAGCGAGTTCGTTGAATTCCGCCACGAAGTGGTGGTAAGGAGGACAAAATATGACCTGCGGGAAGCAGAAAAGAGAGCCCATATCTTACAGGGTTATCTTATCGCACTTGATCACCTGGATGAAGTGATTGCTTTGATCCGCAGCTCCGCCACACCTGATATTGCTAAAGACAATTTGATCAATGCCGGTTGGGGCCTGGATGAAATACAGGCCAAAGCAATACTGGAACTGCGTTTACAACGCCTGACCGGTATGGAAAGAGAGAAGATCAAAGAAGAATACGATGAACTGATGAAACTGATTGCTCACCTCAATGATTTATTGTCGAATGAGAGCATGAGATTTGACCTGATCAAAACAGAATTACTGGAGATCAAAGATAAATTCGGTGATACAAGGAAAACAGAGATCACTTATCTCGATGATGAAGTAAAGATCAAAGACCTGATCAAAGAAGAAGATGTGGTGATTACTATTTCACACCTGGGTTATATCAAACGTACACCGGCGGATGAATACCGGGCACAGCGCCGCGGTGGAAGAGGAGTGATCGGTGGCAAAACAAGGGATGAAGATTATATCGAACATCTTTTTGTGGCTTCCACACACCATACCATGTTATTCTTTACCGAAAAAGGAAGGTGTTACTGGCTGAATGTATGGGAAATTCCGGAAGGCGAAAAAACAGGCAAAGGCCGTGCTATTCAGAACCTGATGCCGCTGCCAACAGATGATAAGGTAAGAGCTATCATTGATGTGAAAGACCTGAAAGATGAGGAATTTGTAAAAGCCCATAATATTGTTCTCTGTACCAAAAAAGGTATCATCAAGAAAACGGAACTGGAAGATTTCAGCCGTCCGAGACAAACAGGTGTGATCGCTATTACCATTGTCGAAGGAGATGAATTACTGGAAGCAAAGATGACCGATGGTAAATCGGAGATCATGATGGCCGTGAAAAGTGGACGGGCAATCCGTTTCTCCGAAGAAAAAGTAAGAGCTACAGGCCGTGGAGCTATTGGTGTGGCAGGTATTGAAGTAGAAGATGCCGCCGATGAAGTGGTGGGTATGATCTGTGTAAATCCGGAAACAGATGCATCCAAAACCGTACTGGTGGTAAGTGAGAAAGGATTTGGTAAACGTACACCGGTAGACGAATACCGTTTCACCAACCGTGGTGGTAAAGGAGTGAAGACGATCAATGTGACCGATAAAACAGGTTCCCTGGTAGGGATTCTGGATGTAACCCCGCAGGAAGACCTGATGATCACCTGTAAGAGTGGTGTAACGATCCGGATGCCGGTAGCGGGTATCAGCGAACAGGGCAGGGCCACGCAGGGTGTGAAACTGATCCGCCTGGATGAGGGGGACGAGATTGCAGCGATCACCAAACTGGATGAGGGGGAAGAGGAATTAGCGGAACTCCCGGAAACACCGGTTCCTCCAACAGAACCGGGTGATGACGCAACGGGTACCACTGAAAATCCATCCTAGGAGGGATTAACTATAACTACGTTTATTTTAAATATGCTAATATGAAAAAAGTCTCTTTGTTTTTTGTGCTGCTATCCCTGGCATTTGCCAGCTATGCCCAAAACTATGAACCCATCAAGAACCTTCTTGTGCTCGGACAATATAAAAAGGCCAAAGAAGACCTGGATAAGGGAATGACGAATGCAAAATTTGCCGCCAAACCAGAAGCATATATCTTAAAAACACTGGTATATGCCAGCCTCGCAGGCGATGAAACAGTAAAAAATACTCCTGAAGCAAAAACGCTGATAACGGAAGCTGAAACTGCTTTTGCCAAATACAAAGAGATGCAGCCAGATCTCAGCCTGGTAAAAGATCCTGTTTACCAGAGTGCCCCTATCAACCTGTACAGTTCTTTATTTTCGGTAGGATACAAAGATTATAATGAGAAGAATTGGCAACATGGGTTTGAAACATTTGAGAAAGTGGTGGCTTTATCAGATATGCTGATCAAAGAAAAGCTGATCAATGTTGCTGTGGACACCAACAGCCTGTTGCTGGCCGGTATCACAGCCGAGAGCAGTAATAACAAAGACGCAGCTGCCAAATATTATTCAAGACTGGCTGATATTAAAGTAGCGGACCGGGAATACGAGAATTTCTACCGTTTCCTGGTGAATTATTATTTCACCAAAAAAGATTTAGCATCTTTTGAGAAATATAAAGCACTTGGTAAAGAAGTATATCCCAAGAGTGAATTTTTTAATTATGATAAAGTGGATTTTGCAGTCGGTCTTGAAACCGAACTGGACAAAAAGATCCAGGCGGTAGAAGAAATAATTGCTTCTGACCCTACTAATTACAAAGCCGCTTTATTATTAGGTGGTGTTATTTATGATACACTGAACTCTACAGAAGAAGGTGCAGTACAACCTGCCAACGCAGCCGAACTGGAAACGAAGATGGTAGCTTCATTGAATAGGGCAGCCTCACTCAGCCCTAATGAAGAAGATCCGCATGTGTACCTCGGTGGTCACTACCTGAACAAAGCCAAAATGGTCAACAAGCAACGTTCTGCCCATGCAGCCGACATGCAGACCCGCACCAAACCCGGTAAGCCTGCTGCGAAAGAAGATATACAGAAAAGAGAAGACCTTGATAAATTATATGCCGCTACCATGGACCTTGCTATTGCACCGTATGAAAAA
>JAEUVP010000339.1 GCA_016786805.1 Chitinophagaceae bacterium
CCGGAACCAATCCCATTCTACATTATTATATAGCGTATTGATATCAGTACGCAGGGTGGTTTCAGCCACATCCATTCCATTGAAATATTGTCTTGCTGTCAATAAGCCCATCATCAGGTAAGATGTTTCCACCAGGTCAGCGCCATTATCATTAGCACTGAAAGGAATAATAGCTCCCGTGCTTCCGTTCAGCCAGTGCGGGAATGCACCTTTTACTTTTACCGCATTATTCTTTAAAAAAGCAACGATAGTTTGCATTCTCGCCAACCCCTGTGCTCTTGTTATAAAGTTCCGGTTGATGGCAACAGGGATCGCCATGATACCAAAACCGGAGCCGCCACTGGTAACAATATCCCCGGATGTATTTCTTTCTCTTGCCAAGCCACTAACGGGATGACCAAAATCCCAGAAATATTTAAAGGTTTGTTGCTGTACCAGGTCCAGCAGGGCATTATCAGAAATGACCGGAAATTTCCGGGACGAATCAATCCGGGTAACAAAACTTTTGCTGATATCGGATTGTAGTCGCCCGCCGGATGATGACATCAGGGAGTTCCCTACCCGTACTGAATATTTCTTCAGGTATCCAAGTGCTGCTGCAGGTTGAATAAGAATAGTCTTATCATCATTCTGTAATGTAGTATTCACTGTTACAGCTACTCCATTCACATCAGCCATTGTTACAGCACCCGTTACAGTACTTTGCTTCAGTGGTTCCGAAAAACTGATCTTCACAGCTGGTTGCAGGCTCACATCATACACAAGATTCTCTAAAGAAATATCATTCACCGTGGCAGTGGTGAACACCGGGTTCTTTACCACCACTGGTGGAGGAGCAGGGCTTTCTTTATTACCGCAGGCAAAAAAGAAAAGAACAACAAGTGAATATATAAACAGTACCCACTTGTTGTTACTGTTGTTCTTATTATTGTGAATGAGCATGTGATCAGAATATTAATGTAGCTATTGAATGCGGTCTTGCTTTTACTTCGGCGGCCTTACCATTGATCCATAAATAATAGGGGAATGATTGATTGCCCTGGTTCATTACGATCACCACCGTCTTTCCATCTTCATTACGAAAAGCGGTAGTCAGCAACTGGCTGCGGCTGGCTGCGGCGCTGATACGTTTGGCACCCGGCTGGATGAACTTGGAAAAATGTCCGATATAATAATACGCATTGGTATAGATCAGCTGTCCGGTTTTTGTATCACCATGTACCGGTGCGAAACAAAAATTCTGCACATGGTTTGGACCGCCTGTTTCATCGAGGATAATATTCCAATCCGTAAAACCAACCATGCCATTGTTATAGTCATTAATCATACTGCGGCCATATTCTTCTCCTAAAACCCAGGCATTGTAGCGGGTGGCATTAAAACTCTCAGCGCAACCTTCGGTAAATAAAATATGCTTATCAGGAAAAGCTTCATATACTCTTTTTAAATTCTCATACATCGGTGTGCCGCCACTCCAGTCTTCGTACCAGTGAAACCCAATACCCCAGGCATATTTCGCCGCTTCCGGATCATTGAAATAAGTTTGTGCCCGCTGGTAGATCAGGTCCCGGTTATGATCCCACACAATGATCTTCTTTTCTTTCAGTCCCTCTTTTTCCATCACGGGCCCGAGATGGTTCTTCAGGAAATCTCTTTCCTCTTCCGCTGTGTACAAACAACTTTCCCATTTTTGCGTTGCCATTGGTTCGTTCTGTACGCTGATACCCCAGACAGGAATACCTTCTTTCTCATACTCTTTAATGAATTTGGTATAATACATCGCCCAGCTGTTGTAAAAGTCGGGTTTGAGTTTACCGCCATGCAGCATGTCATTATTATCTTTCATCCAGGCCGGCGGGCTCCACGGACTGGCAAATAAATTCAGTTTACCACCGGCAGCTTTCATCGCCTCTTTAATGAATGGTATTTTATACTTTCTGTCATGATCGATATTGAATGTTTTCAGCTCCTTATCATTATCGGCTACATAGGTATACATATCACTGCTGAAATCACAGCTGTTGATATTGGTACGGGCTACCGTGTAACCAATCCCCTTTTCTTTATCAAAGAATGCTTCTAATACTTCCTGTTGTTTGTCTTTTGGCAGCTTATAAAAAGTTTCAGCAGAAGCATCGGTCAATGCCGCTCCTGTTCCGAAATAGGTTTGAAATGTTTTGGACGGATC
>JAEUVP010000427.1 GCA_016786805.1 Chitinophagaceae bacterium
CCATCGGGCATACCATCTTCTTTGGTCAACGGTTTCCAGTTCTTGCCGCCATCAACCGTAATGAATAAACCACTTCCCTTGCCACCACTCTTTAAATCCCAGGGTGTACGACGGAACTGCCACATGGCTGCGATGAGTTTATTCGGGTTAGACGGATCCATCACCAGGTCGGCACAACCGGTAGTATCATTAGCGTATAATATTTTACTCCATGTTTCTCCGCCATCTGTTGTTTTAAAAACACCACGATCCGGGTGTTCTGCATACGGGTTACCTATAGCTGCTGCATAAACAGTATTCGGATTGACGGGGTCAATCACCACCCTATGAATGCAAACAGTTTTATCCAGTCCCATTTTTTTCCAGGTTCTGCCACCGTCCAGTGTTTTGTAAATACCGGCACCAAGATTCAGTGAGTTGCGGGGATTTCCTTCACCCGTTCCCACCCAAACAACTGATGGATTAGATTGCTGAATAGCAACAGCGCCAATATTCTGAATAGGCTGTTCATCAAAAATGGGCGACCAGGTATGGCCGCTGTTCTCTGTTTTCCAGATACCACCACTGGCAGCACCTACATAGATAATATTGGGATTAGCCACCACGGCATCAATAGCCGTGATACGGCCACTCATTCCGGCCGGCCCCACATTACGGGGTTTTAAATTCTTGAACTGGTCTAAAGATATTTTTTGTGCCTGGACAAAGCAGGCCATACAAAGAAGGACAGATAGCAGGGCTATTTTTCGCATACAGGTAAGTTTTGGAACACTAAACTTACTGATTACGAACCGCCATGCAAAAAGTTTATATGAACGGTTGAATAGCGGATTATTCCACCAGGAAAATGATCTTGGTGAGCCATTTGGCAGTATCCTTCACTACACCCGGATCATTCATATACTGCTCAATGACCGGTGGTTTTTGTTTCAGCTTATTTGTTAGCAAATAAGCATCAATCGTTTTATAAGCATCTGCTGTTTTATCATACGCACCATAGTAGTCCACATAAACAGCTTTTGATCCGTTTATATCAACAATTTTAATACTATCACTATCGAATATTGTTCCTGCGGCAACTGGAATGGCGGCGGCCATATCAGCCTGCTGGTTTTTTTCATCCCATTCATAGTAAAGCCCTGTTGGTATTCCGGGCTGAACCCCGGCTTTGGACAATGCCTCATATATTTTGGGAAAATAAACAGCGAAAAAAGAAGAGATACTCTCCCATTTTATAGTTTCCCTGTACAGGGCAAAGGAAGAAGCCGGGAAATTCATCGGGGTTACTTCATAAGTCTTTGCGGGGACAGCCGAACCTGTTTTTTCAATTGCTGTTTTCAGGTTTTGTAATCCTTTTTCAAAATCCTTTCCCATTTCTTTATCCATACTGGAAAAGAGATTAAAGATATTGGATGGCCTCGGCGTGGCTAATTCAAAATCCCAGGTCACTTTGGTTTGCCCGTTGATCTCTTCCAGTGAAAAGTCAGAATCGGCTTCCATTTGCCGGGGGGTTTCAAAATTGAGATGATATTTTATTTTTTTATTGAGGGTAAGGCTGATGATCTGCATTTTTCCTTCACCTGATAATGCGGGATCACCAACCCAGGTATTAACAGCACCCGGTGTGCCATCCGTACCGCTGATCGTATTTTTTATAGTTGAATCATTGCGGCTCCAGACCGACCACTTATTGAAATTTTCCAGCCTGAGCAGGTAATTATATACTTCGATCACCGGTGCATTGATCGTTATACTTCGTTCTGTTTTTTGTTTTACGGGCAACACCAAAACAAGGATCAGTGCAATAGCAATCACTACTAAAAAGAGTATTCCCAGCTGTTTGATGACTTTCATAACATGGTTTTAATGCGGACTTACAAATTTAATTTTTTAAATGGTATGGATTAAAAAACCCCGCCGGGGCGGGGTCTATCTGTTAGAACGGTTTAAGTGTTTTGTCGTCTGTTTTCTCAGGCTTTAAAACGGCCCTGATATATTTGACGGGGTTAACATATTTTTTGGCAGCAGCCTGGATCATTTTCCCGGTTAGTTCAGTGATCTGTTTTTCTTTTTGTAAGATGGCTTTGGGATCATTGCCATAGAAATAAGCATCAAACAAACTGGCTGACCAGAACTGGTTTTGCTTTATATCCACTTCCAGTTTTCTTTTTTGTTGCTCTTTGATCTTGGCAAGGTCTTCCGCGGTGACACCGTTTTTAATGATCTTATTCAATTCGGCGATTGAAGCTTTAGTCAATGTATCTGCATTCTCCGGGGCACAGGGGAATGAAATATAAAAAGAAGAATAGGAGTAAGGGATCTTTTGCATGGACCCGCCGGCACCCACGCCATATACGCCGCCTTTCTCTTCCCGCAATTGTTCCACCAGTTTAATGCTCATCACTTCACCAAGACTTTTTAGTGCATAGGCATCTTTGGCATTATAAGGAACAGGATTATTAAAAACAATATTCACCTGGCTTTGAGGTTCCGTTCCTTTGTTGATCTGTTTTTCCACTTTTCCGGCAGGAGGACGGATGCCCAGGTCTTTGAAGGTCTCTTTTTTACCGGTGGAAGGAAGGCTTCCTAAATATTTTTCCAGTAATGGTTTGATGCTGTCTTCATTAACAGCACCTACAAACAGGAAGGTGAAATCGCCGGCATTGCCAAACCGCTCTTTGTAGATCTGTATCGCCTTATCAAGATTTACTTTATCAAAATCTTCGGGTTTGGGGAACCGGCCTCCGCGAAAATGATCCTTGCTCATCAGTTTTTGAAACTCATTACTGTAATAGTATTGCGGGTCTGACAGCACATTGGCATAAACCTGTTTTTGTTTGGTAATAAAAGAGCTGAAAGCATCTTTGTCTTTTCGGGGAGCAGTGAAATAAAGATGGGCAAGCTGTAAGAATGTTTCCATTTCTTTAGGGATAGTGCTGCCATTCATTCCTTCACTGTAATTAGCAATGTTCACCGACAGGCTGGTGTTTTTTCCTTTCAGCATATTGCCAAGGTCAACGGCATTAAAATCACTCACCCCGCTTTGCTGTACGATGGCAGCTGCATTGATGGCAGAATAATAATCAGCATCTTTCACCAGCGAATGCCCGCCTTTACTAAAAGCCCTCACAATGATCTCATCATTTTTGAAAGTAGTGGGTTTCAGTATTACTGTAACCCCATTGGATAATTTCAGCGTGGTGGTGCCCAGTTCTTCATCAGTGACAGATGATATTATCTTACCGGCTTTCAGTTTACTACCATCCATTAACGAACTGGCCAATATTTTTTCTTTATAGGGTTCAATAGCCGCCACGTCCACTGCACTGATAATACTCTTTACTTCTTCTTCAGAAGGGATTTTTACACCTTCCTTATCCGGTGCATTCATGGTAACCACCATATTGTCTTTGCTGATCCAACCGGCAGCCAGTTTGTTGATGTCTTCCAGTTTAACAGTAGCGAGATATTGTTTGACAAAATCATATTCCCATTCAATTCCCGGTATCGGTTCATTGATCAGGAAATTATTGACATATTCACTGACATATTTAAAGGATTCTTCTTTTTCCCGTTCGTTAAAAACCTGATCATAAAAACTTTGTGTTTGTTTCTTCTGACGAGTGAATTCAGTTTCGGTGAAACCATGCAACTGGATACGGCGGGCTTCTTCAAGCAGGCTTTTAAGCGATTTGCTCATACCCGTATCACTGCTGTTGGCATACAACTGGAAAGCATCTTTGGTCCTTGCGTAGCTGCTGCCATAATAAGAACCAGCGCCGATAAAGGGTGGATTGGGTTTTAATGCCAGTTCCCGGAAGCGACTGTTGAGCATACCGGTAAACAGCATCTGGTTCATATAGCGGACATAATCACCCATGGTTTTTTCGGGCTGCGTTTCTTTTTTAAACATTACTTCAATAGCCGGGAAAGCAGTTTCCTTATCTTTTGCTACAACGGTAAGTATCTCCTGGTGATCAGGAACCGGGAATGATTCTCTTTTGCGGGGAGCAGCAGCGGCAGGTATATCACCAAATACTTCTTTGATCTTTTTCTCCATTTCATTCACATCAATATCACCCACAGCAATAACCGCCTGCATATCGGGGCGGTACCAATCTTTATAAAAATTTTTCAGGGCGGCATGAGTAAAACGTTCCAAAGATTCTTTGGTACCGATTGGCAACCGGTCCGCATATTTTGATCCGCGGTATTGTACCGGCAATGTTTGTTTCATCATCCGCTCATCGGCACCACGGCTCAGTCTCCACTCTTCAACTACAACACCTCTTTCTTTTTCTATTTCTAATGAATCAAGTGTTGCATTATGTGCCCAGTCTTCCAGTATCTGTAATCCTTTGTCAACAAGACCTGGTTTATCAGTCGGCACCGGAAGTATATAAACGGTTTCATCAAAACCGGTATAAGCATTCAGGTCTGCTCCAAACTGAACACCAATACTCTGCAGGTAATTCACCAGTTCATTTTTAGGAAAACGTTTGGTGCCATTAAAATTCATGTGCTCCATAAAATGAGCCAGTCCCAACTGGTCATCATCCTCTAATACGGACCCTGCATTCACCACCAGCCGCAGTTCCACTCTTTTCTCCGGCAGGCTGTTCTTACGTATATAATAGGTAAGACCGTTGGCCAGTTTACCAATCTTAACATTGGGATCAACAGGCATTAATTGTGAACGGTCGATCTGTGACCAGCCTGTTTGCAACAGGCAAACAACTATGGCTGACAACAGCAGGTGTTTTTTCAAATTGTTCATACCGGTTTCTTTTGGGAACGTAAATGTATTTACAAGCCGTTGCTTTGAAAAATAAAAAACCCCGCTTTGGATAAGCGGGGTTACGATCATAAGGAGGATCAGCTCTATTGTTGAGGTTTTTCCTTGTTGTATTGTTTTTCAGCATCTTTTGCCTTGGTAAAATCAAGAATAACACCATTGATACAATAACGGAGGCCTGTTGGAGGAGGTCCGTCTTCAAACACATGTCCCAAATGCGCCTTACAACGGCCGCATTGCACTTCTGTTCTTTCCATGCCGTGGGTATTATCAGGCGTATAAATAATACTGCTTTTGCTAATGGGTTGGTAAAAGCTCGGCCAGCC
>JAEUVP010000452.1 GCA_016786805.1 Chitinophagaceae bacterium
ACCATGACGTATGAATTGACCGCAATAATTGGTGCAGCGCTTCATCCGGTACCCGCTAAATGTAAAATGTTTTTTACATGCCAGTATCGCAGCCTTTAGGGTGGCATTGATCTCCTCATCACCATCCAGGCTTAAAACAAAAGGATAAGTAGCCAGTTCCAGCGCCCGGTTCTTTTGCTGGATATAACCCTTGAAAGGCTCTTGCCAGACCCTGGCTCCATATTGCCGGGCGATAGAAATGGTTTGATCATCCGAGAAGGAATCGAGTACGACGATCTCATCGGCAATAGTTTGCACGGAGGCAAGACATCTCCCAATATTCAACTCTTCATTATAAGTAATAACAACGACGGATAATTTTTCCATACATTAATTTTCAATCACACGATATTTCAACCTTTACATTATTAACTTCCCATTACAATACAGCACTTATCTTTGAGCTGTCCCTAAAAAACAACTATGCCTGTACGACATAAATTATTCCTGCTGGCGGTATACCTTTTCACGATCTTCCTTTTCCTTCCATCTTTACAAGCCTTCAATTTTCTTTGTACTGTTTTCCTGGTCATTACAGCCATGAGTTTAAATTCCTTTAAAGAGAAACTGACAATTCTCCGGGAAAGAAAATTCATCCTGGGGATGTTGTTCTTCTTTATCATGGTTTTCATCAGCGTACTGGTCTCAGCAAACAGGAACAGTGCATTCCGCTACCTGGATTCCCGCTTGCCATTACTTTACTTCCCGTTGAGCATTGGACTGGTCAGGATTGATAAAGAACTGCGAAAAAAAGCATTGACCGGCATAGCCATTATCATATCGGTCGCTGCATTATGTTGTGTCGCTTACGGTATCTTCCGGGCTGTTCAGTTTCATAACACAGCTTATTTATATAATGATGCCCTGTCCGAACCCGTGACTGGTCTGCAATCCATTTATGTATCACTGCTCGTCAACATCGCAATCTTTATCTTTACCTGGTTATACCTGGCCAAACCATCTCACCCCTACCGTTATATATTAATACCTGTCATTATCTTTCTTTTTGCAGCCAGCTTCCTGTTAGCCAGCCGCAACCTGATGTTGGTCTTGTATACCGCAACGTTGATCTTCGCCTTGTACCACATTATCAAAAAAAGAAAATACCTCGAAGGCGCGACCCTAATCATGGGAATGCTGATCGGCGTTTTTCTCATTGTCAAATTCTTTCCGAAAACAATCAACCGGTTCCGGGAACTTACCTACACTAACTTTAATTTTCAGCAGGATGGTGCTGAAAGTCATTACGACATGGCGCTTGATAGTACCCAATGGAACGGGGCCAATTCACGCAGGGCGATCTGGCAATGTGGTTGGCAACTCTTCCGGCAAAATCCGGTCTTCGGGGTTCATCTTGGTGAAAAAAAAGACAGACTGATGGAAATATACCGGGAGAAGAAATTCGGGTTCGCGATCCGCACCCAAAAAAATCTCCACAATAATTACCTGGACATCCTGGTCAGTCTCGGTATCACCGGCCTGTTAGTATTCCTGGTCAGCTGGATCATTCTCCCGCTCCTTTCGCTCTGGCAACAGCAGGAAATGCTGGGAATAACAATATTGCTCACCTTTGCACTGGCGATGGTCACAGAAAATTATTTCGACAGGAGCCTTGGCGGAATGCTATTTGGTTTCTTCATCACTTTCCTGGTAAGCCACAAAACATCAAAGAACTAAGTTGCACCTTTATTGGTTATCGGCCAGGTACAGTTGGATAGCGGTTTGCGTATCGCCAAAAAATTTCATTACCCCATCCTTCATATAACCTGCCCGCTGACAGTATTTGCTGATCACTTCCATACTATGGCTGACCAATACAACAGTCTTACCCTGTATCCACGAACTCTCAAATACTTTAATCGCCTTTTCCTGGAATTTCATATCCCCCACGGCAAATATTTCATCCAGGAACATGATATCAGCACCGGCCTTTACGGCAATGGAGAATCCCAGCCGGGCCACCATGCCGGAGGAGAAGAATTTGATTTTGGTATCCACAAATTCTCTCAGCTCAGCAAAATCAATGATCTCGTCAAAGATGGCATCCACTTCTTTTATCTTTAATCCGAGGACGGAACCAGATACATAGATATTTTCACGCGCAGTTAATTCATGGCTCATGCCAACACCCAGGTTCATAAGCATGGTTGATCCATTGATCTTTAAAAAGCCTGTATCTGTCGGGTAAACACCCGCTAACAACTTTACAAGGGTGGATTTCCCGCAACCATTCCTTCCCAGCAACCCGATACACTCTCCTTTATTGATCTCAAGGGAGGTTATTTTAATAGCTTCAATTCTTTTCTTCCGGGGCGGGTTAAAAATATTGAACAACCGGTGTTTCACGGTATTGTGGCTGTCTTCACTGATGACAAACGTCTTGCTGATATTACGTGCTACTAATGCGGGTGTAGGTTCCATAATTTTATAATTTCTCGGCTGCTTTAGAGCCCAGTTTATTCAGGATCAGTAATCCGGTTAATAAAAGGAAAAAGGCAAAAGAAAAGTCCCAGATGAACAATTCCAAATCTGGTGGTTTGCCTTCCATCATCACGCGTCTTCCGTTAATGATGATACCTGCAATAGGGTTACCATAATCAAAGGAAGGCAATGCATCCTTAAATACTTTCAGGCTGTAAAATATAGGTGACAAAAAGAACAGGAAACTGGTAAACACTTGCCAGATCTGGCTGATATCTTTAGCTATAATATACAGATTAGAGAGGATCAGTGAGATCGCAAGCGAAAGGATAAACAGGTTGAAGAACAATAGTATAACCCAGAAATTATAGATTGTAAACCCGATTGAGTCAATTTCAATAAAGTGATAAAATACCAGGAACATAACTAAATTGAAAAAGAATCCAATACTGTTACTCAAAATAGTAGAAATATAAATTTCTAACTTATTCATATTACTATACTCATAAAGATATTTTTTGGTGCTTAAAATCTGGATAGTTCCGGTTGTTGACTCAAGAAAAAAATTCCAGAATATAAGTCCGATAAATAGAAAAGAAGCAAAAGCCGGAGTATCTGACTTTAGAATTATCTTAAATACAACATAGTAAATGCTCATATCCATAACCGGCTTCAGTAAAGCCCATAACAGCCCAAGTTTATTTTCATAATATCTTAATTTGAACTCAATTTTGGCCAAAAGCCATAATCGTTCAATTTTATTAGACCTGGAAAACCAATCTTTAACGACTCGTAATAACATAACTAATTTTTAAGGATCCTGTATAGTTTGTAAGCAATAGTCCTGAGATACTTATTACCCTTGATTTTTTCTTTTACAATTCCTGAAAGACGAATAGAAAATGAACTACGCTGGGCAATCTCAAACGTCGGGTTATCAAACCTGACTCCGCTTCCATTTGCATTAAGTATATTGGCAATTTCCGCACCGTAGGTATTGTAAAGTTTTTGGTGCTTAAGGGCGATCAGCCTGTATAGATGCAACCTCTTGACACTCGTAAAAGCCCTTGACATAGAATTTGTTCGTACCCGGTAATTAAATAGAATCTCTGGCAATACAACTCCGCAACAATTGTTTTCATTCATCCTGATCACACTTTCCCAGTCTTCCATGCCGTAAATAAGTTCTGGATCATTTAAACCATAATTAATAAAAGAATCCTTCCTAAAAATCAGGGCGCTGCTGTTTATCATGTTATGAAGCAGGAAGTAAGGAAATTCCGGGTTAAATGCCGGCCAGGTTTGATTACTCCCCCCAAAGTATTGGGTCCAGCAACCTACATAATGCACATTTGAATAAGAATTCAGAATTGTGAGGGCCTTTGAATAGTAGGTTTTTTCTACCGTGTCATCAGGATCCAAAAATGCAATAAAGCTCCCCGTTGCCTTGATGGCACCAAAATTCCTGGTGAGAGATAGTCCTTCATTCTTTTTATAATGTACTTTAACGGGATAAGTGCTCTCTATCTGTTTCAGCTTTTTGAGGCTCTCCTCATCTGTACTGCCATCATCAATTATTAGAATTTCTTTATTACTATAGTCAGCACTTAAAACTGATTTTATACATTCCTCAACATATTCTCCCATATTAAAAAAGGGAATAATAACAGATAGCAAGTCATTTGATACCCCTGGCTGGTTTGATTCACTGGCCTTTTCCGGATCCTGTTGGGGAAAAGGAAAACTATCAACAGAGGGTGGGTTTTTCAAATAGGCCTTTATCAATGATAGTTTCTGATCATAGACAATTTCAGGTAAAAAAGTAGATTTAATTGTTTTGATGGCATTATTGGCAATCCTGTCGAGCGACTTCTCATCACAGCTCAAAATGTATCTGAGTTTATTCTCAAAATCATGTTCAATAAAATGATCAAATAAAAAACCATTTTCACCATCTGTAATAACTTCAGACTGCCCACCCTGTTTTGAGGCCAGCACTATTTTTCCAAAACTCATAGCTTCCAGTACAGTGTATGGCAGATTATCCACGATACTTGGAATAATCACTACATGTGCCATAGATAGTCTTTTTCTTACCTCATTGGCAGGGTATTCTCCTTCTAAAATCAATAACTTTTTTTTAATGTACTCACCATAGCTTCTTTTTACAACATCTTCCATTGTCAAACCTTCCGGGTGAAATATTTGTTTTGTACCGCCAATGATATGTAAAGAGTAATTAAACCCCTTATCCCACATACCCTTAAAATATCGTAGTAATTCAAATGTGCCCTTTAAAGGAGATAATTTTCCAAAGCAAACAATATAATTGGGAGAATAAATGGCAGGCTTATCAATGCCGGGGAGGTTAACAGGATTAACCAGGTACTTTACTTCAATACCTGTCCAGTTCATCCTTTTTTTCGCTTCCTTAATAAAATACCTGCTGGGAGACACCAAAATATTTGCACATCTGATTGAGCTTTTTTCCATTTGGCCCGTCCAGTATGCCGGGAACTGGAAAATAGGCACCTGGTTATACTCCAGGCATAAAAAAGATGGAGCATGGCAGGTTACAAGTATCGTAAGATCAGAAAAATGTTTATACTTCAATAATTTAAACTGCTGCAGGTAATAAGCGATTCCATTGTACTCCTGTGCTTCAACAATGTCAGGCACTCCCTCTCTTTCAACAAAGTGCCCGGCGATTTCAGCATACTCATAACTCAGTGCAGCATTAAACCCTAAAAACTGGTGGGCTTTTGTACGTTTAAGGGGGAACCGGACTATCCTGACACCCTCCTCGATAGTTATCTTCAGGTCCGAACTTCCGGGATCGTATATAAACACAGATACCTGATGCCCATTTTTAGAAAAAACAGACGCTGTGATTTTACAATAAGTAGCGATTCCTCCTCCAAAAAAAGGTGGGTATTCAGTTGTTAATATCCAATACTTCAATTCCTATTTCTTTAAAAGTGTAAGGCAATCTGTAATTTCAGTATTTACCCATGGAAACACATAAGAACCGATCACATTAAAACCAGCCCGTTTTGCAATATGTTTAAAAAAGGATTGACTCATGAAATTCCGCCATGAAGGATTTTGATCAATAGTACCCCCGGGATTTTTGTCGTAGTTGGAATGATGAAATAAGGCCATCCCTCCGGGCTTAAGTGCTTTATAGCTGTCGTTCACATATGCAATAACACAGTCATACTCAAAATGTACCATAGCGTCATAGGAGAAAACAGCTGTCAGGGATTCAGGCTGTATGATATCAGGAATTCCGTATCCCGATGGATGATGTACTGTGGTAAAATTACTTCTGGGCGATAGTCGCTTTTCAGCCAGCGCAAGGCCTGCTTCTGAAGTATCAAGAAGCCAGATATGTTTTGTGTTATCGATAAACCGTTCAGAATGTCTCCCTGCACCACATGCGATTTCAAGGGTAAATTCAGTATTCAGCTGCGAGAAGTTCCTGGCAAAAAGACTATCCTCGTTCCAAAACCCATTCACCCAGTCCGCACTATCAGCCTTTTCATAATAAGCAAAATCGCTTCCACCTTCTACCCAGAGATTAATAATCTTTTCGGTTTCTGCATTTCGGTCTGCCATTTTATTCATTTCAGATAATTTAAGTTGTTGACTGAATTAGAAAGTCTTTGAGTAAAGAAAATACCTTTACCTTAAGTCAAAGCTTTAGTGTGTTTTATTGGTTTTTTCAAAAAGTGATTTTACAGATCGCTGCCCCTGAAAAACCTTGATTATATGTCCAAATCGCTTGTACCAGATAGGTAACACTTCGTATTCCTTATTATACCACTCCTGTATTTCGCGTCCTGAAGTCGTATATTCCTTATCTCTGTCATGAAGGAAATCACGCTGTACAATACCTTTATCGTTCTCTTTCTCCGGTTTTACTAAATACTCGTGTTCATAATTCCTTAGTGTATTATGGTACCACCTGTTCGATGTCTCCAATTCATTAATCCACTTTCGCATTTCCAAAATGTCCGTTGCCGGAGTAACAGTAGGATTATCATACAGATAAGAGGGACCATTTGCGACCAGTAAATTGAATACCTCCACTGCATATTTTTCATAAAGTGATCGGTGTTTTTCAGAAAGTAACCTATACAGGTATAACTGGTTAAACTTGTTGAAGCCCCGGGCCATTGAAGCACTATGGATCCGGTAATAATAGAGCGGCTCCGGGATAACAACCCCGCGGCATCCATTACTTAACAGGGATAAATTAGAATCATAATCTTCCATGCCGTATTCAAAACCGGGGTCATTCTTTCCAAAATTGATATAGTCAATGGTCCTGCATAAAAAACCTGCATTAACCATATTGTGTAATAGCATAAAAGGAGGTTCAGGATGCTGGGCTGGCCAAATACCTTCCGCCCCGTCAAAATAGCGTACCCAGCTGGACACGAAACTCAGCTGGGGATATTCCCTTAAAATACTAATAGCGCGTTGGTAAAAATCAGGTGCTATTTTGTCATCCGCATCAAGAAAGGCAATAAATTCTCCTTTTGCACGATTCGCACCAGCATTCCTTGCTGCAGCGAGGCCCTTATTAGCCTGAGTTATAATTTCGAATCCGTATTCCTGCTGAAGTGAATATATTTCGGATATACTTAGCGGATCATCACTACCATCATTCACCACTAATATTTCCATATCTCCAAACTTAACTTCATACAGATTCCGAATTGTTTCCCGGATATAATCACCTGTATTATAATATGGCACAACAACTGTCAATTTCCCTATCAGGAAAGATCTCTGAACCAATGGTTCGCTTTTTGAAATTTCGTTAACAAATGGAAACTCTGCTGGCATAACAGTATCATTATAATTTGCCAGGATTGCCATTTTTTGTTTATACACTGTATCATAATTGCACATGTTGGTAATACTGGCCCGGGCATTATCCCCAATTACGTTGTATTGGGCTGCAGTTAACCCCAGAATATACTTAAGCTTTTTGGCAAAGGACCGGCTGTCATCGTGTTTATAAATAAATCCCGAAATGCCGTCTGTTATCATTTCTGCCTGTCCCCCACCATCTGAAACAAGCAGTACCTTTCCAAGTAACATACTTTCAACAACTGCGTATGGGAAATTATCTACAATGCTTGGTACGATTATAACCTGTGCTTTGGATAGACGAACGTTTAATTCTGCAGGGGTTAGCTTTCCTTCAAAAGAGAATCTCCCTGCCTCATAATTTCGGTTAAACTTGCGGATCAAGTGATCTTTCATACTGGCCTGCATAGGTTCAAAATGATGGTCTCCGCCGATTAGTACAAGATGTTGATCAAATCCGTCGTCCCATAATTCATTCATATAACGAAGTAACTGAAGGCTTCCTTTCTGGTAGGTGAGCTTACCAAAAAAAACAACATCTCCCTGGGTGAACTGACGCTCAGGGACTACTTTTCCCTGGAGTTGGTAAGGGTTTCTGACAATGTTATACTCTCTGGCTTTCTTCCCCAGGTCATCTTCCACTTTGTCAACAAGGTACTTACTGGGAGAAATCAGGATATCAGCAGCCTTCATTGTCCACTTTTCCATTTCACCCGTCCAAAAATCAGGCAGGGCATACACCGGAGCCTGGTTATGTCTTAAATAAAAGAAGGAAGGTGCATGAGCGGTCAATATCATGGGTATATTTCTTAAAGCAGCTGCTCCCAGTTTTTTTTGCATTAAAAGATAATACCCAATACCATGGTAGTCCTGCATCTCTATAAAATCAGGAGGTCCGCTTAAGCTGATTTCCTCCAATACTAGCTCCGCAAATTGAAAACTTAATGCAGCATTATAACCTAAAGTCTTAAAATGTTCCTTCTTATCAGGTTTGAATCTAATGACAGCAATGGACTGGCGATGTTCCCTGGATATATCCGCTGGTAAAGATTCCTCGGGTACAAAAACAGTAACATCATGGCCCTGTTCAGAAAACATAAGTCCGGTTTGCAGGCAATATGTACTGATACCGCCCCCATGAAACGGTGGGAATTCAGTGGTAAGAATCCAGTATTTCATTGTTTTGTCTTTCTAAAATATACTTTCATTTTTTCCTTAACTACCCCGATAAGGGATCTTCTTTCGTAGGTATTATGGTACCAGTTCACGGATTTTTTCAAATTTTCAATCTCCTGGTTTTTATGGCCGATCTCCATTTCAAAGTCCTGCATTGTTAGTTTAAGCACCTTTATTTCATTGGCCAAACCTGTATTTTGCTCGCTTTTGGAAACAACCATTTTATTCATTAAATGTAGATTACGCTCCATCTGTCTGGTACTATTTTTTTGGAATTCCAGCAGGTCAGAAAGTAATTCAAACTTAATCTTGTGTTCACCCGACAGGTTTTCATACTGTTGCTGAAGAACAGAGTAGTACTTATTCATTTGTTCCCCATTCGAAGTAATTTGTTTTACTTCATCGAGTAACGTTTGTATAAGCTCAGAACTTCTTTTCTTATCTTCCAGCAATTGACCTAAAAATAGATGCAGGCTGACATTACCCTGCTGTAGCTGAGATAATAATCCGGAAAATTGTTCAAATTGATGCCGTAGTTGTTGAAATTGTTTTTCTATTTCTGTTGAAGAAAAACTATACTTCTCAAAAAGTTCACTTAGTAAAATCTTTACATTGTCCAGGGTTTTTAACTGGAGGATTAATTCATTTACCTGCCCCTCCTTTTGATTATTTAATTCCTTTACTAGAGAATGCTCCTGCTGATAGTGATCTTTTTGCTTGTTTAATTCATCAAAATTGGATTTTATGAATGCAATCTCAGCGTCCTTAGATTGCAGGCCCTCGTCTTTTTTATCCAGAAGAAGGTTCAATGATGAAATCTCCGCCGCTTTCTCGGCGAGGTTTTTATTAGAAAATGCCAGATGCTCCCCAATTTTATCCTGGAGCTGAATTATGTCTCTTTGTAATTGAATATTTTCATTTTCTTTACCTGAAACTGTCTCATGTAACAAATGGATTTCCCTCGATGCGTTATGGCTCCAGCTTTGAAGCTCATCGATCATATCCAGCATCATTTCTCTTGAATACCAGGATCGGCCCCACAAATGAACTGTAACAGTGTCAGGAAACACAAATCGTTCAAATTCTTTTGAATTTTTTGCCAGGTACCAGGGAATAGGATAAAAGTACTCACTGGAGAAAAGTCTAATACCATCAGCCAATAGCTGTGTTCCGTATTTCTCAAGTCCATAGTATTTCTTTAAAACGGCTGTCACCAATTTTGGGGAAGATTCATTGGCAGGTTCTGAACCATCAAATGCTGTCAGGAGTTCGTTAATGCATCTATGTAAGAACGGGTGTTGCCTTTCCGCGCCAAATACAGCATTGTTTACCCAAAATAATCTGCTTTCTGCGCCACCCTCCTCAAAACCAAGGAAGCAGCGATACTGTAATAAATGATCAGGAGACTTTATTAATTTGACATCGGTATCCAGGTAGATACCTCCATATTCTTCAATTACCTTTAGCCTGCTGTAATTACTGGCATTTGCCCAATTACCATTTAGGATGGCCTTAGTGAAGTACCCTGTAGTATCAATAAAATTTGATTCGCTCCACTCTTTGATTTCCCAATCGGGTAACATAGCCTTCCATTCTTCAATATTGGCAAGATATTCGTCAGGTATTTTTGAAGTACCAAACCAGCAATAATGTATAATCTTAGGAATCACTGAATCACTTTTACCTTAGTCACTTGTTATTAAATAGTTTCTGTTTTATTGTCCCCAACAGACTCCTCGTCTCATACGTCCGCTTATACCATTCCACATCCTGCTGCAAACGCTCAATATCGTTCAGCAATTTGTTGATAAGTTGACGGCTTCCTTCTGCCTGTAACCTGGATCCGGCTACCTGTTCATTCAATTCAAGGATCAGGCTGTTTTTTGATTCCAATAAAAGGTGGAGGCGTTTGATTTCCTGTTCCTGCAGATCCACGGTTTTTTGCCGCGCAGCCATTCCCAGGTCCAGCTTGCGGTGGATCGCATCCAAAGAGGCCTGGATGCCTGGAATAGGAATACCATTGGTATCCGATTCCTTTGCTTGCTGGTTGGTATGATTGAATGACTCCATCAATTAGAAGCAGCAAGCTTTTATACAGTTTTTCTTTTACAATTCACTTTCATAGTACATTCCAAATCAACCGGCAAATTAATCACCCCGATAGTAGCAACCCGATACGATTGGTTAAAATTCATAAGTGAGTAAATTACCTTTATAACTGAGTCGTTTTTGAACTTAAGTGAGTTAGATATTCGTAACTCTCCGATCATTTAATTATATCCCCATTTTTTATGTTCTATACCTGATACCACTGAACCGGCATACATAGCCCTGTAATTTTTGAAATTCTGGTCAACATCAAATTCTGTCCTGCAGATATCACCCGAATAACCGCCCATCACAGGAAGCATTTCAGGGTTATTATAATATTGAAGGATCTTGACGATCGCTTCATCCTTGTGATTAAAAAGTGCACCATTGATTCCTCGCTTCACGATATCAGAATTCCCGGTACAATTACTCAACAGTACAGGTTTGCGTAAGGCCAGTGCTTCCAGCACGGCAAATGATAAGCCTTCGTATTTAGAAGTAGAGAGATAAAGATCTGCACCAGCCACATAGTGTTGCAGCGAAGGAGCATCCAGCCAGCCCGTAACCCGGATATTCCGGGAAGTAAATTGATACTTATCTGGTCCGTCCCCGATCCAGATGAATTCAAACTGGGGCATACCTTCAAAATATTCAGCGATGGCATTGAAGAGGGACGGCTGCTTTTGTATCTCAATTCTCCCGCTGGTAACAACTCTGAACACGGAGTTTTTCTTTGGTAAGACCATTTTTGGATCAGCAAGCAAAGCCACACCGTTATTGATATAAGCAGCGTTGATGCCTAATTTTTTATATTCGTATAGTTCAGAAGCCGAACAGCATATTACCTGTCCACCCAGGCGATTACCAATCTTTTCAACCTGTTTATAGAAATAGCGCAACACCTTGTTATCTACGGACAAAAAGGACGCACCGTTGGGTGTGTAGAAAACTTTTTCGATCTTGACCAGCCGGCAGGCTGCTCTTCCCAGCAAACCACTTTTGGAGGAATGCAGATGTACTGCATCTACAAGCCCCTTTCGCTTCAACCTCCGCAAAACTGTATATAATTCAGAAAAGGCGAAGAAATCCTTTACAGGATCAATGGATCGCTGGGCAGATCGCCATTTGATGAAACGGATATTCTTCCGGGGAAACTTTTCCTTCACTTCACGGGCAGCCATCACTTTCTTGCGTTCTCCGTGTATTATTATATGTACATCATCCGGCATGGATTCCGCAAGAGAACGGACAAAGACCGCAATTCCCGCAGCGAATGGTTCAACAATGTGAACTATGTTCATAAGATGGTTTGGTTATTAAAAGCACTGCAATTTGATGCAGAAAAATCTGAATTACATTAGATTTTTGTTAAAAAATTTTTTTGGCAAAATTGGAGCTGTATGTCTCCAATAACAATCGTTCGAAATCAGAATCTGTTTTTGACAACGCTAACTATTAAAACGTTGCTTAACTTTTATTCCCGGACATTTTTTTTATGCGCAATAGAAATGAAGCAGGAATGATACGTAAAACAGCGAGACAAAAATAACTTAGAATTTTTAAAAACCCGGAACTCGAGTAGTGCCGAACGACCTTAAATCTTGCATATAATTGTTTACCCCTATTTTTATAAGAGATACCGGTTTTATTGATTTCACATATTACTAAAAACTCATTAAGTATATATGATTGACTGATACGAAGTATAGACCAGAAGAATGCATAGTCCTCTGCATGCAAGAAGTTATCCGGGTATAATAATTTATTTTTTTTTAATACATCAAGGCGGATCATGACAGTTGGATGTATAAATACATTCCTGAAATGCATGGCATGGAGTATCTGCGAATGATGAACAGGTGTCGTATAGTTAAATCCTCCACCACTTCCAGGTTCCTGGAACCTGCACCAGCTACCCAATAATCCAACAGCAGGATGTGCATGCAGGAAGCCGACTTGCTTATCAAAGCGTTCTGCAGAACATATATCCCCGCAATCCAGCCGGGCAATAAAGGCAGACTCCGTACGGGAAAGTATCCAGTGTAGCCCCTTGTTCAGCGAAAAAGTAATTCCGCTGTTGGTATCATTTTTCAACAGGACGATCGGTTGGAATGATGTCAGTGCCTGTTGGAGACTTTCTTCATCCAGGGAGGTATCGCTGCCGTCATCAATGATAACAATTAAATAATCTTTTCCAGAGTACTTTACACTGTCCAAAGAATGTACTAATCCTGCTATATTATTATAACAGGGAATAAGTAAACAAAAATCAAGTCGAACTTTTGCCGGCATGGCGGCAAGTTAATTCAAATCATAAAGTAAAACCAAACGAGCTGATCTTCCTGTATAGGAAAAAAATGCTACTATTGGAAATCTTATCATTATCAGCAATGGAACTGATCACTTCAAAGAACTGTTATCTTAATGAGTTATACAACACCGCTCCGGCGTTCCCTCTTTGGCTTTAAAATTCGAAAAAACTAATTCACTAAACACCTTTGACTACAAAGAGCTGTTTTGAGCATATGAATTGCCAGATTCAGTACACGAAATGATTGCCCTGTTTACAGTATAACAATTTTAAAGAAAGAAAAGCCCTGCAAGGAAGTTGGCTGTTATGCGTATAAATTTCAATTCAGTGAGGTAAAGGTCTGTGCCGCAAATGTAATTTCATCATTGGAAGGATACCTTCATGGAGGCAGATGTATTTCTCAATTCCTTTCATACCCCCTCACATAATCCACCAGGAACTCTTTCGGGTATCGCTGCGATGCAGCATCCGTCAATTGTTCCGGCAGTTCATAGATGCCCAGCATCAGTTGCATGGGATAATCCGGTGACTGCTGTATTTCCCGCACAGGTGCACCATCAATATAAAGCACCACTTTGCCTGGCATCCATAGCACGGCATACACATGAAATTCCCTCACATCAATGGGATAACTGTCTTCCGTAAAATCAGTAACGATCTTGGGATCATTAAATTGCCGCAGCCCCATTCCGATCTTTGCTGCCTGCGGTTGAACCTGCCAGCCTTTAATTTCCATGACACATAGTTCTGCCGAACGTTCCGGCGCATCTTCATACCCGATCATCCAGAGTGCCACCACATCAGAAACACTCGCTGCAAATTTTGCCCGCATTTCAATATAGCCATAGTGAGGAAGATACTTTCGCTGGGAAATTTGTTCTTCCCGCACCCGGCACTGCGGATTAAAAAAAGAATGTTGCCCGATGGCAGAACCCAATGGTCCGGCGAATAATCCTGTTTGCAGCGAAGAGCATTTCACCTCCCCATTAAATTCAGGACACCAGGGTTGCTGGTCAGCTTCGATCCGTAAAGAAAGCAAACCATCTTGTATAGTATAGCGTGGCTTCGATAATTCCCGCGAACTCCATTGCGGTAAATAATAAGGTACCCAATGATCCGGGTTCAACGAAGCAGCAGTAAAATCTTCATCAAAGACAAGTGTATAATTAGAAAGGTCCATAGCTGCAAATATAAGAGCAAGCAAAAAATATTCAACCCTTCAACTGTTGCAGCAACTGTTCCCGGTACGTGGCAGAGACCGGGATAGTGATACCCTGCACCTCAATACTGTCAGCCCTTACCATGGTAATTTTATCAAGGGCGACCATAAATGATTTATGCACCCGGCAGACCAGTGCAGCTGGTAATTCCTTTTCAAACTGTGTAAAGGTCTGAAGGGTCATCACTTTTTTATGCAGTGTATGGATTCTTCTGTAATCCCGCATTCCTTCTATGAAAAGCAATTCATCAAAATAAATTTTCTCCTGTGCATTGGCGGACCGCACAAAAAAGAAAGGACGCTCAGCTGCCCTTGCTTGTAAGCTGATCAATGCTTTCACCTTCTCAATCGCCTGGACAAACCGTTCAAATGTAAACGGCTTCAGCAGGTAATCAGTAATTTGAAGGTCATAACCTTTGAGAGCATAATCAGGGTATGCGGTGGTGAAGATCACGGCAGCATCGGTGCGGATAGTTTCCAGCAACCGGATACCGGATACAGAACCGAGATGAATATCCAGTAACAACAACTGGGGTTTCGTATGTTCGAGATAACGGATCGCATCAGCCGCCTGGCTGAAGCGGGCCAGCAAACGAAGTTCAGGTACCCGTTGTATAAACCCGCAGGTCCTTTCCAGTGCAAGTGGTTCATCTTCGATAACAACACAATCAATGGGCATGGCGGTAAATTATTAAATCTACGGAATAGCGTCCGTTTTCCTGGTGAAATTGCAACTGGTGCTGTTGCGGGTAGAGCAGGGCGATCCGTTGCTGGATGAGTGCATTACCGATTCCCCCCTCTTCATTCCTTTCAATGCTGCCCGGTTCATCTATATTCTCGCATGTAAAACGAAGTGCATCCGCATCCGCTGCAATTTTAATAACTATAGCATCACGCTCGGGAAGATAACCGGCATACTTGAAGGCATTTTCAATAAAGGGAATGAACAGCATTGGAGCGATCATCCAGCCATCCGGGTCACCCGCCAGTTCATACCGTACAAAGGCAGCATGCGCATTGCGGATACGTTGCAGCGCAATATACTTGTCAATATATTCCAGTTCCTTCGTTAAAGGGATCGCATCAGAATTCGTTTCATACAACATGAAACGTAATATATCCGACAACTGGTTAAGATAACCGGAAGCTTTGTCGGCATCGGTATGGATAAGTACATCAATATTGTTGATCGTATTGAATAAAAAATGCGGGTGTAACTTGGCTTTGACCAGGGCCATTTCCGTCTCCCAATTCTTTCGCTGCAATTGCTCTTTCAACGCAATATCCTCGTACCAGAAAATAAATCCTTTGAACAACAGTCCCATCACGCCGTGTAAGATGGCCAGTACCGCAATGATCGTTAACAGGATCAGCAGGTCTTTGAATTGCATATGGCGGAATACATCTCCCTGTGTGACCAGGTACAGTGCCGCCATACCGGTCCCGGCGCAAAGTAAGGCAGCGATCGCGCTGCCAAAGCAAAGCGCCCAGATCTTCTTTTGAGAAAGGTATCGGCTGAATAACCAATGGTAAGAAAAATAAAAGCTCAGTACCGCGGGCAACAGCAATAAAGGCAGCGTGACGGTGAGGATATTAAGTAATTGGCGTTCGCTGACGATGAACTTGTTCGAACTGGCACCCTGTAAAAAAAACAGGAATACCAGCAGCAGTAACAGGTACAACAGCCAGTAGAGGGCATGAAATAAAAATATATACCTTTTCTTCATTAGTATGGGACCTTCCCTAACTTTTATCTTTCTTCCATACAAACAACAGGTACCCGCTGCATAAAAAGATGATACTGTATATCCAACTAAAGAGATATAAATTTTTAAGCAAACCTTGTTCCTGTCCGGAACGAATATAATACAAAGCGGTGTAGGCAGGCGGTATAAGGTATGCATACCGCCACGACAGGACAAACATGCCAAAGACTACGAGAGCAAGACCGGTTCCAATGGGAATAAGAAAATTCCGGGACTGCAGGCTGATCAGGTATTGTAACAGAAGAAGCGGAATACAGAATAAATAATAATGCAGGTTGGTGGCGACGAGGTACTGAACAGGGAACGGGTACCAGGGAAACGAAAGGTCCGTGTAGAACAGCGGGGGCAGGAAGGCGGCGATCAACAGCCCGAAATTTAACAGCAAAAACAATTGCAGCAGCATCAGCAGCAACACGATCAGCTTGGAAAAAAAGATCGTCGGATAAGAGGCAGGCGTAGCCTGTAATTGTTTCCAGGTAACACTCCGGAATTCCAGTTGAGTGATCAGGCTGACTGCCAGCACCACCCCCATAGGTAAAAAGAAAAAGGAGAACATATTCCAGGCCTTCCGGATAAGATGTTCCCAGAAATGACCACTTTGTTGCAAGGATTGGTACCTGTCCGGGTAGCATAAAAAAACAATACAAATGATAGAGGGAATAAAAAAACCACCGGCAATGACCATCCAGTGCGAAAAAGTTCTTCTTCGTTTGATCCACTCGGCGCTGATAGCAGGTAATAATAAAGTACTCATATAGGTTGATGGATAAGGTCAATAAAGATAGTTTCGAGATCCACCCGGTTCACCTGTAACTCGTACACCGAGATACCGGCCCGGGTGAGTTGGAAATTCAATTGGGCAATTTGTTCGTTGGAAGGGATCGGCAAGTAGATCTTCTCGCCTTCAATTTGCCCGCTAAGACCGGATTGCAAAATGATGGTGGCCGCCCGTTCATTATCATTGGTAGCAATACGCAGCCTGGAGAATTTCTGTTGCTGCTGGCTGAGTTCTTCTAGTCTCCCCTGGAACAGCAATCGTCCCTGATGAATGATACCAAGATGGCTCACGAGTTTTTCGATTTCCGAAAGCAGGTGACTGGATACTAATATAGTGATCCCTTCTTCCTGGTTCAGTTGCTGCAGCAGGTTCCTGATCTCGATGATACCTTCGGGATCCAGTCCGTTGGTGGGTTCATCCAGGATCAGCAGGGAAGGCTGATGTAATAAAGCGATCGCAATTCCCAAGCGTTGTTTCATACCCAACGAAAATTGCCCGGCTTTTTTTGAACCGGTGTTGGCAAGCCCCACGGTTTGCAATACGTCCGGGATACGCTGATCAGGACAACGGAAATACGATTGCCACACTTGTAAATTTTCAATGGCCGTCAGGTGCGCGTAAACAGAAGGCGATTCGATCATGGTCCCGGTCTGTTGCAACAGGGAAGCCCTGTTTTTTTCCAATTCCTTCCCAAATAATTGGATTTCCCCGCGCTGCTTACGCAACAGTCCTGTCAAAAGTCGCAGTGTCGTGGTCTTCCCTGCTCCGTTAGGTCCGAGAAAACCATAAACAGACCGGGTGGGTACTTGAAGGGAAACATCCTCAACAACCGTTTGATCCCTGAATTGATGATACAGGCCACTTGTTTCAATACAATAGTCCATGCTGCGCTGGATTTGATGAGTGGCTAAAATAGAGCGGCCGGCAGGCGGAAGAAAATCCATTCTGCAAAAGGGGGCAAATGTTCTGCGAAATAACTGTATGAAGTTAAGTTGGCTTCAGCTTGTACCTTTCATAGCTGAATGACAATTATTTTATTTCATCCAGCAACTTCTTCGCAGCGGCAAATGTTGGATTTTTGGCAAGCACTTCTTGTAGCAGTTCCCTGGCCCGCACTTTATTTTTTAGTTGCAGGTATCCTTTTGCCATTTCATAGTAAAGACTCTCTTTAAACACCCAGGCTGTTACGAGTTCAATAAGTTGCAAGGCTGAACGGATCTCAGCGTCACTGCCATCACCTTTTATGAGTTGGTAATACCCGTAAACAGCGATCAGTTCAGTATCATACATTGCATGATGTACCTTAACTTCCTGCCGGGCCCATATGCTATCACCTTGTAAAGCCCGTTTTACAAAATACATGCTTCGTTCATCACCGTAGAGTTCCCGTTTCACCGGCTTCATGCCAATTGCTTTTACAATGGCATCTGCAAGCCCGGTTGTGGAGAACGGATTCTGACCGGTTATCAACCGGCCATCAATGCTTACCTGCGGCAACATCGCTTTACTGCTTTCATAGGTAGCACCTCTTGATTTTAATTTGTCTTCAAGCAAAAAGGGAAACTCGGTCACCCAAGTCTTCCCGAATTTTTTTTCCTCCTCGTTTGAAAAACCTGAAACAATTTTTCCAGCTACCAGGAAGCGGCCATCGGCTAATTTAATATTCGCCAATACAGCCGGTCCATGACAAACCGCGGCAACAATACCCTGCTGCTTTTCATAGATATGAAGAATAATATCCTGCAACGAAGGGTCAAAGGGCAGGTCAAACATGGCACCCTTACCTCCCACTATATAGATAGCTGCATACTGTTCAGGATTTACCAGGGCTGTAGGGATTGTATTGCGCAGGAGCGCCATGGCGTTTTCATCGTCAACCACCAATTTGTTGTAGGGTTTCGATTTGTTAAACGCATCGGGCTCTGCATGACCACCCTTAGGACTGGCTACATCCACTTCAAGCCCGTTGGCCTTGAAAATGAGCCAGGCCTGGGAGAATTCTTCAAACTCATACCCCGGTCTGTGTTTACCTTCATTTTTTCCGTAACTGCTAACAACAACCAGGATTTTCTTATTGACCGCTTTGGGTGTTTGGGCAAATAAAAAAAGAGGTGATAATAATGATAAGAGTAAAACCTTTGCTTTCATGATAAAGTAATTTTTAATGGATTGATGAATCCGGCAAAGGTGCTTTTTGATTGCATAATCCTGTTCTTAATTCCCGGTTTTCAAGTACTAAACTATAAACAAGGACAAGAAAGATGATAAAAATGGGGAAAGGAACCGGGAAACAGGATCAGCCTTGTTGCTCTTTATAAAGTTTAGGGGTGGTACCCGTGTATTTTTTAAAGGCGGCAAAAAAAGTGGACTTCGAAATAAATCCCACTTCATAACCCACTGCTTCCAGTTTCAGGCTGTTGTCGGTGGCAATAATTTCACAAGCCCTTTGAATCCTGCAATCGTTAATATAGGTTTTAAAGCTTCTGCCCAGGTTATCGTTAAGGAGTTGGGATAGTTGATGCCCTGAAATTTCAAGCAGGGCCGCCAGTTCGTATAACTTTAAGTCCGGGTTAGTATATACCTGCTTTTCTTTCATCAGTTGCTCCAGCAGTTTAATTTTGGAACTGGCCTGCCCGCTATCAATTTTTTTGTTGGCATACTTTTCAGGCCCAGGTTCAAAGAGTTCCTTTGATTTTTTGCGGTATAATAAGATCATCACATTTAAATACAATAAAAGTGAAAAAATTAACGGACCACTTATGTATAACAACTGAAAGTGAAAAAAAGATAACATATACGTAGAGGCGATCAGAAAACTGCCCGTATAAACCGCCAGGACCCATTTTTCGTTGGCTTGAAGAGATCCCACTTTATAAAAGAACTTTTTCACCAACAGCTTTAATTGAAAGCCGGTAAGTACAACATACGTCATCCATTGAAGGTAAATGGCCGGTATGATATAGTCGCGCCAAATAGGGATATCCTTTCTAGCGGAAAAGAAAAATAAAGCGATCACTGATATAAGCCCATAGGCCGCAAGTGTAACTTTCCATGAAGGGGGCATATCTTGTGAATCCCTGGCTGAAGACTTTACATAATAAAACAAGAAGGGGCCAACAAAAAGGCAGGCTACCAGGCCAATAAGAATAACCAGTAAAGGCAGATCAGGTTGAAACCACCACAAAACAGATTTGGCCACCCGCAGGCTTAATGCAAGCAGCATGAGGCCAAATAGTATTCCTGGCAATTTCCTGTCTTTGTAAAAAAGCAGGAAGTAAATAGCCAGTAGTAACCCATTAAACCAACCAAGGGTGCTTAAAAAAAATAGCAGTTCTCTCGACATATGTATGGCTTATTCCTATAGTAACAAATAGTACGGGAACCACAATGTAAATCAGCAGATCCAAAGCAGCCGCAAAGTAAAGGATACGGGAGCAGGATGGCTGGTATGAACAACGCAGAAATAACCACCGTTAATGGCAATCATTAAAATTGAAGTGCCTTACTACCACGCTGACACACCCTCTCACCTGGTTCACCCGTAAATTGGCACAATGCTAAAAGGATACAACTTAACAAAGACCAAACCAGCAAATGTTTCATCCTTTTTTCCCGGACGTCCTCATTAGCCCCTTCTTCCAATCCGAAATCAGCGGCGGTTTAATTGTTTTCCTTTTAACTCTTTTGCGTAGTTGTATAGGTCCTCGTAAATGTCAAAGTACTTTCCTTCCTCCTTCTCTGTCAGTGAAGTATTAAAAAATATAATCACAGCAATTTCCTTCTGCAAATCAGAAAGCATAAACGTTCTGACCCCGGGGTCAGCACCATTGTGCCCGATACGGGTGGCTCCCAGTTTCGTAGCCCAAAAAATACCCTGGTTAATTTTATCCAGCTTTATATTGCCAGGTTTATTCATCTCCGTGTATTGAAACCGGAGCATCTCTTTCACCGTTTCCTTTTTCAGCATTCTTGTATTCCGATAGCTGCCCTCGTTGAGCAGGCTGATAAAAAAGGCAGATAATTCCTGTACCGAAGTTCTGACACCACCATCAGGGTAGGTCGTACCCTGGTACAACTGGATCTGCACTATACTATCTCCTTTTTTGTCGTAAAGTTTAGTGTGCTGATGAATGTCAATTTCATCCACAGACCATCCTGAATGCACCATTTTTAAAGGAGTAAAAATATGCTTAGCGGCATACGCATTGAGTTTTTTTCCGGTCCGCAATTCGATGATATATCCTGCCAGGCCGGCGCCAATGTTGGAATAATCCCGCTGGGTACCGGGCTTTGCAGGTAAGAAATTATCCCGGGAATAATATTTGCCTCCTTGTACAAAATAGTCTTTCAAGAATGCACCTAATGGTTCCGGTTGATTACCGCCAAAAAAATAGGTACTGTCTCCATAAAACGGGTTCCGGTCTGTTAACCCGGAAGTATGGGTGGCCAAATGTCGTAACGTTATCTTCTCATTGGGAAAATTCGGATTAATGACCTGGAACGGTAAATAGGTATTAATATCTTCATCAAGCGAAACCTTCCCCTCCTCCACTGCTTTCATAATGCAAACACCGGTAAAGGTCTTACTGATGGAAGCAATATTCATAATGGTCGAAGGAGTGAATGGAACTTTACTCTCCCGGTCGGCATAACCATATCCTTTGGTCCAAACTACTTTTTTATCAATGATAAGGGAGGCTCCGATCCCTACTATCCCGGTTTCTAGCATGCGGGACTGAATTAAACTATCAATTGAAGCAGGAACTGGTTGCCTGGTCTGAGCAGCACTATGCACGGAAGAAAGAGCAAGGGCGATAATAAGGTTCAGGGCATATCTAATGATCATGCTATTTCTGAGTTTAGTTGAACTTAATGGTGGTTCGCTGCCCTTTTCCTGGTAGCAGGCAACCTGGATACAGTGCTGTCAAATGAACTATTTTTCCAATTCAGCTTTAACCGCATCAGCAACTTTTTGAAGTCTTAATAACCCGGTACCCACTTTAATAAATGTAATTGACAACTTGATCTTTTCACCAACCAGGATGGCAGTAACGTCAGCAACATAGTAGTCGGCTTTAGACCCGGTGGTTCTGGTGGCAGTAAAGGTTGACTTTTGTATCCCGTTGGTAGCGATGAATTTTTGCACAAGGAGTACATTCTTCGCAGCCATCAGCGCATCGTCCACCGAAGTGAATTTCGTATTGACTTCAATGACGACAGGATCTTTTAACAGGCTGCCAAAAGATGAAGACGAAGCTGTATTACTGAAAGCAGCAATAGTCAGCAGGAAAAGGGCGGATAACAGG
>JAEUVP010000450.1 GCA_016786805.1 Chitinophagaceae bacterium
GACCACACCCAGTCCACCACCAATATCCATCAACCCTGCATTTTCCTCACCGGCTTTCACCAGCATTCTTCCACCTTCACGGGGTAGCGTCTTCAGCCACTTGATAGAATTTTTATAACTGCAATGTTCACTCCACATCGCGGAAAAAGCACAGAGTTCATTGAAGTTGGGCATTCTTCCCAGCTTTTGTTTGATGAGTTCAAATTCGCCTTCCGTTAACCGTAATTGCTGTGCTGTTTTTAGCGTTACTTCCATCTGATTTAATTTACCGGGCTGACCGTGATTTTGGGGAATGAATAAGAAGAGGCGAAATTACAAACTCAGCGGGAAGGCAGCTACAACAAGTTGTCAACTTTTTATGAATAAAATTATTTTTTTCCGTTAAAAATAGTTGGGAGCCAAAGCCCTGTGCACGGCAATAATGGCTATTTTGCAACGATTAATTAAAGCTGTAACTGTTTGGAGTACCTGCTGTTTATTCTCTACCTTGTTTTTTTTGCCTGGCTTGCCACCCGGATCCCTTTTTTCAAAAGGTCGGGCTTAACCCAGTCACAGCTCATCATTGTTTTTTTGCTGAAAGTAATGGCCGGTATTTTTTACGGCTGGATAGGTCTTTATTATGGCGGCCTGGCCAAGATGTCGGATACCTGGGCCTATCATACATACGGTATCCAGGAATATAACCTGCTGTTGCAACACCCGGGTGAGTATTTCACTAATCTTTTCTATAATCCTTACGAAGGTGACAGTTTCCAGAAATTTTTTGGCGCCAGCAATTCGTACTGGAATGACCTGAAAGGAAATGTTTTTATCAAGCTCATGTCGGTGTTCGACATCTTCAGCTTTGGTTATTATTATGTCAATGTGATCCTGTTTTCCTTGTTATCCTTATTTGGCCCGGTGGCTATATACAGGGTAATGGCCGATGCATTCCCCTCAAAGAAATTGCCGGTGCTGCTGGCCACTTTTCTTGTGCCTTCTGTGCTTTACTGGACAAGCGGAATTCATAAGGACGGGCTGATCTTTGTCGGTATCAGCCTCGTCGTTTATCATGTTTATTTTGGTTTAAAAGAAAACAAGTTTGGTATAAAAAGGATCGCAGGTATTTTGCTGGGATTATTCCTGTTACTGTTGCTGAGAAATTATATCCTGGTGATCATTATTCCGGCTGTGTTTGCATGGTTACTGGCTTCCAGGTGGCCACAAAAGGGATTAGCTATTTTCGCTTCCCTGTATGTGTTGTTCATTGTATTATTTTTCAGTATCCGCTATATCAGTCCGCAGTTGGATTTTCCGCAGGCCGTTGTCAATAAACAGAAAGAATTTTTGAAACTGGAGGGCAATGCATCGGTACCGATCAAAGAACTGGAGCCAACGGTGGGAAGTTTTATGAAAAGTATTCCGCAGGCCTTTACCATCTCCACCATCAGGCCCTACCCGAGTGATGTGCGGCATATCCTCTCTTTAGCTGCTGCTGCCGAGATTATACTCTTATTGATTCTCTTTATCACATTTCTTGTCTTCCGGTACAAAACCATCCAGTCTAATAATTTTACCTGGTTCTGCATTTTCTTCTCTGTCTCCATGCTCCTTGCCATCGGATTTAGTGTCAATAACCTGGGAGCCATTGTCCGTTACCGGAGCATCATCATTCCCCTCCTGGTGGTGCCCATGGTTGCTCAAACCAACTGGAGCCGCCTAAACAAGCTGCTTTCAAATGGAATAAAGAATAATAACAATATGAGTAATTCCAACTAACGCCTGTTTATTTTTGAGTTTATTTTCTTAATTACTCTCAGTTTATTCACATTTTCACAAAAAAAATTTGTTTCAAACGAAACATACATTTCATTTTATTAGATTTGCCTTAGTAATATTCATATTATTTATTTTTTTAATTAAAAATACTTCAGCATGTCAGTAGCAAAACTTGAGTACATCTGGCTGGATGGTTACAAGCCCATTCAAAGCCTCCGCAGCAAAACAAAAA
>JAEUVP010000454.1 GCA_016786805.1 Chitinophagaceae bacterium
TGCCAAATCAAATGCAAGAAGAGAGACAGTAAATTCGATAATTTCTTTTCAAAAGAATACGAACACCGTTGCTTCTGTGATTTCCGCAGAAAGCATCCGTCGTTCTCCGGACAGGAACACCGGCGAAGTACTCAAACGTACCCCGGGTGCCAGTATACAGGAAGGAAAATTCATCATCATCCGTGGCCTCGCTGATCGTTATAACCAGGCGATGCTGAATGGCATCTTATTAACAAGCACTGAACCTGACCGGAAAACTTTTTCCTTTGACCTGATTCCAGCCTCAATGATCGACAATATTGTAATTAACAAAGCATTTGTTCCGGAATATCCCGGTGAGTGGGCTGGTGGCTTGATCCAGGTAAATACAAAAGATATCCCTTCAAAAAATTTTTTCAATATCCAGGTTGGTACCGGTTTTAACTCACAAACCGTTGGCAAAAAATTCTATAAAGATGGCCAGGGTGGTAAAACGGACTGGTTAGGTATTGATGATGGAACAAGAGCATTACCTGCCAGCTACACCAGGAAAGCAGAATTTGATATTTTATCTGCCGCTGAAAAAACAGCCATTGGCAAGCAGATGAGAAATGCATGGGCACCAACAGAAATTTCTGCACCAATAAATGTGTCCCTGCAGCTGAATGGTGGATTCACGGGTAAACTGTTTGGCAAAATAATTGGCGGAACAGTTGGGGTCACCTATACTAAGAACAACAGGTACCTGAAACTGGTCAACAGGTCGAATGCTTTATCAAACGGCGTATTCTCTACCAATTATGACTTTAATGATGACCGGTATTCACAGGATGTTTCGGTGGGGGCATTAGGGAGTTTTACCATGCAGATCAACCCGCTGAATAAGATATCGGTAAAATCGATCATCAATGTCAACTCTCCCAATGCAATCACCCGCAGAAGCGGAATTGATTTTAACAGGGATGAAGATATAAGTGCTGCGGAGCTTTCTTTTAAGCAAAATACTTTTTTCACTGTACAGCTAAACGGGGACCACAGTATCTCCAAGCCATTAAAATTAAAATGGTACGGTGCATTTAATATTCTTGATGGATATATCCCCGACCAGCGCAGAATAGCCTACACAAGGCAAACAGGAACACAAAATCCGTATCGTCTTTTATTATCGAATACGTTATCCCAGCAAAGCGGGAGCCGTATCTACCAGAGCCTGAGTGATTATATATATACGGCCGGGGGTGATCTTACTTATAATTTTAACTGGCTGGGCCAAAAACAGTCATTGAAAGGTGGTTATATGTTACAGGTAAAAGATCGCTTGTATGATGCACAGTTGTTTGCCAATTACCTCCCGACTGATAACCCAGTATTAACATTATTGCCGGCTGACCAGGTTTTTGCCCCGCAGAATTTTGGAACGGGTACAGATAATAAAATTGCTTTTGATGCGATCAAAGGAAAAACTTTCCGCTACCTGGCCAATACTATTTTGAATGCCGGGTTCTTACAGTTCGACAACCAATTCACTAAATCATTGCGGGTGGTATGGGGTTTACGGGTTGAAAATTTTGATCAGTTGGTCGGCAGTGTGAAGAAATGGGATCCCCGTCATACCTATACAAAGGTTACCGATTTTTTACCCGGGCTTAATGCGACATTAAAAGTCAATACAAAAACCAACCTGCGCCTGTCCGGTTCCCAGACAGTGATCCGTCCTGAATTGCGGGAACTGGCTTTCCTGAACTTATACGATTTTGAATTGAACGCTTCTGTACAAGGTAACCCTGCATTAAAGAGAACTAAGATCTCCAACTTCGACCTTCGTTACGAATTCTATCCCAAAGCTGGTGAAGTGCTGACAATCGGGGCTTTCTATAAAAACTTTAATGATCCCATTGAGCAGCTCTTTAATGAAGGCGCCGGCGGGTCAAGTACATTCAGTTACCAGAATGCTAAAGAAGCAAATACTTATGGTGCAGAAATCGAGATCAGGAAAAAACTGGGTGAAAATAATGCATTAAAGAATTTTACATTCCAGGCTAATGCTTCATATATTAAAAGCCGGGTAAAAGACCAGGGATTTAATGTTGACAGGCCTTTGCAAGGGCAATCCCCTTATGTATTGAACCTTGGTTTATTGTATGACCTGGAGAAAGCAGGATTCAGCAGCACTCTTTTATTTAACCAGGTGGGTGAAAGGATCTATCTCGTGGGGGATCTGAGTGCAGGTGCCGGTTCACCGGATATCTATGAAGCACCAAGAGCATTGCTGGATTTCCAGGTGAGTAAGAAGCTCATCAAAAATAAAGCAGAGCTGCGCTTGAATATCTCCGACCTGCTCAATTCAACACAGTACTTCTACCAGAATGCTGATAACAAAAAAACGTTCCAGAAGAATAAAGATGCGTATCGCTTTACCAGGACCACCGGTACCACTTTCAGCCTCACATTTAATTATTCATTATAAAATATCTGACACTAAATTTTAAAAATAGAGAAATGAAAAAGTATATTTTTTACCTGTCCGCCATTGCAGCTTTAGCGATCACCGGTTGCAGAAAGATCGAAACTGACGGTGAGATACAAGTTGTTGTTGTGAATGGCGGTGGTAGTGGCGCCACGGGCCAGACAATTACCCTGCAGGGCCGTATCAATGCCGACACCATATTACGCAAACAAAATACTTACATCCTCAAGGGGCTGGTGTACATGGTGGGCAATCATACCATGACGATAGAAGCAGGTACAACTATTAAAGGTTCTTTCAGTGGTGCCGATGTGGCAGCACTGATCATTACCCGTGGTTCAAAAATAAATGCAATCGGTACAGCATCGGAGCCAATCATCTTTACCTCTGCAGCACCTAATCCCCAATCTGGTGACTGGGGTGGTATTGTGATTTGTGGTAAAGCACCGATCAATACTAGTTTCAATGGCACAGCCGGTCTTTACCAGGTAGAAGGTGGTATTGATAATGCGAATGGCGATGGCCTGGCTGGTTCCGGCGATGCGGCAGTTCCAACTGCGGTTCCTGCTGATAATTCTGGTACGCTCAGCTATGTTCGTATCGAGTGGGCAGGATATGCTTTTCAGCCCGACAAAGAGATTAACAGCCTGACATTGGCTGGCGTAGGCAGTGGTACAACTATTGATCATATCCAGGTGGTATATGCAAAGGATGATGCATTTGAGTGGTTTGGTGGCACCGTAAATTGTAAATACCTGATCGCTTATAAAACGCAGGACGACGATTTTGATACTGATAATGGGTATAGTGGTAAAGTACAGTTTGGCCTCGTTATCCGTGATTCTGTGATTGCCGATATCTCTACCTCAGAAGCATTTGAAAGCGATAATAATGCAACCGGTACTACAGCTGCTCCCAAAACAACAGCTATTTTCAGTAACATTACAGCGATAGGACCGAGAGCAACATTGAATAATTTCGGCAGCACTCTTTTCAGGGGTGGTACGCATATCAGGAGAAATACAGGGATTTCTATTTTCAATACCATCATCATGGGCTGGCCAAGAGGAGTTGAGGTGGACGCAACCCTGGGAACTTCTACTGCATTGAATATCGAAGACAGTACCCTGCGCCTGAGAAATATAACCCTGGCCGGAAATACAGTCAATACAAGATTCTCCGGTACTGCCGGTGCTACCATCATCAATGACGCAGCGTTTACTGCCTGGTTTACGAATGCATATTATAATAATGATCTCCTGGCTAATACAGCCGATGCCAAGCTGATCCAGCCTTATAATTATGCGGCTCCTGACCCGACCCCATTTGCCGGTTCAAACGGGAACCAGAAAATATTAACGGGTGGTGGATTTACCGATCCTAAGTTCACCGGTGATACTTTCTTTGATAAGACCGTTACTTTCCGTGGTGGTGTGGCACCTGCAGGTGAATTGGCCAGCTGGTGGAAAGGGTGGACAAAATTTAATTATCAGTAAGATGCCAGTTTCATAGTGATAAGGACAAAGCCGGTACATTTTGTACCGGCTTTCTTTATTAATGCTAAGATAATCTTGCTCTAATAAACGGGTAATATGCTCACAGCATCTTTACAGCAGCTCTTATATTTACCCAATCGTCCCCGTCACATTTCCCATGTGTTGTAATCGTTACCGGGAGCAGATTTCTCATGCAGTTGCCATACCGCGGCAGGACAGGCCCGGTATGGCTTTTTAATTTTATCGTGATACCGAAATGATCAGCAGAGTATTTCTTCTGCCAGCAGGGTTTCCA
>JAEUVP010000460.1 GCA_016786805.1 Chitinophagaceae bacterium
TCTGTCGGCGATTTTCCTTTTTTTCTATGGCATATTTGGATCGGCAAGGGTAAGAAAACTACTTAGGATAGTTTGTATAGGATTGCCGGTTTTGTATTATTTAGTATTAGTATATACAATTGGCGATTCTATTTGAGTCACTTCCCAAGACTTTTATGAGTTCTTCTTTGTCGCAGGTTCATCCAGTTTTCATGGGTATTCCATCTCAATCAAGGAAATAAAATTCTTGTAATAATTGATTCCTTTTATTCTTAAAATTTGATTTGGTGCGGCTAAACAAGAATTAGCAAAAGCCACTAAAGAATTAATCCTTCCTCCTGTCCAGCGTAAACCCGATCGTGGTGCCGATATCTTCGGTACTTCGTACATGGATGGTTTGTCCATGGGCTTCGATGATATGTTTGCAGATGGCCAGTCCCAGCCCGCTGCCGGTTACATCAATGCTGCGGCCTTCATCGGTACGGTAGAAGCGTTCAAAAATGCGGGGTAAGAATTTTTCGTTGATACCGATACCATCATCGCTCAGTTCTATTAAAATATGTTTACCGTCTGTATTGTACATGCTGGCCACAATGCTGCCACCGGTCTTGCCATATTTGATGGAGTTCTCGATCAGGTTGGTGACCACCTGTCTTATTTTTTCTTTATCTGCATGTACTGTTAATGGAGACTCGCAGCCTTTTTTTATGCTGAAGTGAATTTGTCTTGCTTCTGCCCGGATGGATAAACTTTCAAACGCTTCCCTTACCAATTCCTGGATCACAAAATTCTGTTTGTATAAAACCAGTTCTCCTCTTTCCAATCTTGATATCTCATCCAGGTCATTTAAAAGATTGGTTAGCCGTTCCACATTCTTCGCTGTTTTCTTCAGGAATTTTTTATTGACATCAGGATTTTCCAACGCACCTTGCAGCAGTGTATCCACATAACCCTGTATGGCAAATACCGGTGTTTTGAATTCATGCGATAGATTTTGTAAAAATTCTTTGCGGAACTGTTCGTTCTTGCGCAGCAATTCTATTTCCTGTTTGTTCTCTTCGGCCCAGGCTTCCACATCTTCCCGTACTTCATCAATACTTTTCTGCGGCAAAACATATTTATAATAGGTCTCTTCTTTTTTAGTGGCCTTGGTCTGGTAAATGAATTTATAAATGAGCTTGATCTTGCGGTAAATGAAACGTTCCAGCATAAAGGAGATCAGGAAATAACTGCCCCCGAATATCACCACTACGCAGATCAGCCCGATCCACCAGCTTTTTTCAATATAACCAATGAGCAAACTGATAGGCACAGCCAGCACAAACGCTGTAAAGGCTGCCAACTGGCGGGGAGAAATGTTTTTAGCAGAAAACATAGTGCAAAGCTACGAGTTATGAGTTACGAGTAAAGTGCCTGGCCAGCTCGTGGCTCAAAGCTAAGAGCTCACAGCTCAAACTTATAGCCCACCCCTTTTACTGTAGTAATGCAATCAATCCCTAGTTTCTGGCGGATCTTGCGGATATGCACATCAATGGTGCGGTCACCCACGATCACATCATTGCCCCATACCTGGTTCAGTATTTCATTGCGGAGAAAAACACGGCCGGGTTTCAATGCTAACAAGTAAAGCAGTTCAAATTCCTTTTTTGCCAGCACGATATCATTACCATCAACCTGTATCATGAACCGTTCGGGATCGATGGTGAGATTATCAATGGTCAGCACCTTGGCTTCCGTTTTATTCAGCCTACGGAACAGGGCATTCACCCGGCTCAGGAACACTTTAGGACTAATGGGTTTACTCACATAATCATCGGCTCCTGTTTCCAGGCCTTTGATCTGTGTGCCCTCATCATTAACAGCAGTAAGAAATATGATCAGTGTTTCTTTAAAAGCGGGTTGGGCACGGAGCAACTGGCAAACTTCCACCCCGGTCTTTTTGGGCATCATCACATCCAGCACCACCAGGTCGGGCTGGGTGCGGCGGGCTTTTTCCAGGGCTTCATCGCCATCTTTGGCAGTTACCACCTCGTACCCTTCGTTGGAGAGGTTGTATTTCAGGATTTCAAGGATGTCCGGCTCATCATCTGCTATCAGCACCTTACGGGCTTTGGTATCCATGCAGCGAAATTTTGCGCAAACCTAACGGGAATTCAGCTCCCGGTGAAATCCGGGTCACTTGTTCACGCAGACTTAATGATAAGTTAATAAGCGCC
>JAEUVP010000044.1 GCA_016786805.1 Chitinophagaceae bacterium
ATTCTTCACCACTTTTGTAGTAAGGGTGACCAGTGCCACAACGGCTGGTGATTATATGCTTGCACTGGGTACCGATGCTAATGGTTTTGTAGGAAGATTTTATGTGCGTACCAATTCTGGTAATCTCCAGTTTGGTATTTCCGGGAATGGAGCAAGCATATCCTGGTCGGGTACTCAGTCATTCAATACTACTTACCTGATTGCTATCCGATATGATATTGTTACCGGTGGTACTTCTAATGATGATATGTATATGTGGGTGAATCCTTCCACAGTATCTGAGCCAACAACGGGTTCTGCCACTCTTACCCAAGTCAATACCACAGAATCGTATGACGGATCAGGCGGAACTGTAGATGATATGAATAAGATTGCGTTGCGCCAGGCGAATAATTCTCCGGTTGCTGCTTTGGATGCGATCCGTGTGGCGTATGGTTCAGGTCAATCTACACAGGCTGCCAATGCTTCAGCTGCCTGGGCTAACCTTGGTGCTGCCGGTGCTCCACTTCCCGTGAACTTTGCTAACGTAAAAGCATACAGTAAAGGAACCGGTGTTCAATTAGACTGGAGTAATATGACCGAAACAGATGTACTGAACTATGTTGTTGAACGTTCTTCCAACGGTGTTGATTTTACAACTGTTGCCAATGTGATGGCCAAACAAAATGACGGTGGCAAAGCAGATTATAGTTTTTATGATGCAACACCAGCTGCTGTTAATTACTACCGTATCCAATCACTGGAAGGAAACAACAGCAAAAAATACAGTGTGATCGTGAAAGTGGATACAAAAGCTACAAAGGCTGATGTGGTATTATACCCGAATCCTGTTACAGGAAATACCTTGTCGTTACAGGCTACTGCTTTAGATAAAGGTCAGTACACAGTAAGAGTGATGAGTGCAAACGGCCAGCAGGTATTTGCAAAATCAATGACTCATGCCGGTGGTGCTGTTACTTCCTCTATTGAACTGCCTTCCACTGTAAAACCAGGTATGTATACCCTGCAGATCGCTGGTGGCAATACAACTATTAATAAATCATTTATCGTAAGATAATATACTATACCAACCTAGTTTTCATTAGGGTACGGATTAAAAATGGGCCGTGGTTTCTACCACGGCTCTTCCTTTTAAAAGATGTGGGGATAGTTATCCTTCAAACAATTTGGCTACGCCAAAGGCGGCACCAGCGGCGAGGGCACCGATCAGCATTACCCTGACCGCACCTATCCAGGGATTGATACCGGTGATCCTGCTTTTGAAGTAGCCAAAGACGAATAAGCAGATCAATGTAACAGCAGCAGACACTTCGAGTGCCTCAATCGGGGAGTCAATAAAAAAATAAGGACTGAGGGGAACTAATCCTCCCACTACATAGGAAAGACCAATATTCAATGCTGATTTGGTGGCTCTCCGGGGATCCGGTTTTTCGAGCCCCAGTTCATATTTCATCATAAAATCCACCCAGCGGTCTTTGTTTTGTGCAATTTCTTCTGTGGCTTTTTCCTGCAGTTCTTTACTTAAACCAATATTGGCAAAGAATTCTTTAGTTTCTTCTATTTCCCGGTGACGGAGATTCTCCACTTCATAATATTCTCTTTTCATTTCACTGTTGTAGTGATCCTGTTCAGTTTTGCCGGCCAGGTAACCACCCAATCCCATCGCAATAGAACCGGCTGCCACTTCTGCAATACCGGCAATAACAATGATTGACGTGGAATCAACAGCACCACTTAAGCCGGCAGCTAATGCAAAGGGAACGGTGAGTCCGTCACTCATCCCGATCACAATATCCCGGAGTGCTTCACTGCTTTTTAAATGTTCTTCGTTGTGCGGCGTGCTGTCATGATGCAGGTGTGTGTCCATATTGGTTACTGGTTTCAGGTTCCTTGTTCTAAATTAAAGTAAGACAAGTTACTGATTTATCAATGATCATTACCTGTTCTCAATCCAGTACGGCCAGGCTTTTATGAATGATCTCCACACATTCCAGTACCTGTTCCTTTGTGATCACTAAAGGCGGTGCAAAACGGATCTTATCACCATGCGTTGGTTTGGCCAGTAAGCCGTTTTCTTTTAGCTGCAAACAAAGATCCCAGGCGGCTTCTTTATCGGTATGATCAATGACAATGGCATTCAGCAATCCTTTGCCCCGCACCAGGGCAATATGTTTGGAATTCAATGCTCTCAGTTCGCTTCTTAGTAGTTCACCCATTGTTTCAGCATGTGCGGCCATCTTTTCGTCTTTCAATACCTCCAATGCGGTGATCGCTACTTTACAGGCTAACGGATTACCTCCGTAGGTGGAACCATGTTCACCGGGTTTAATGGTCATCATTATTTCATCATCACAAAGAACGGCACTCACCGGCATCATGCCACCGCTCAGTGCTTTGCCAAGAATTAAAATATCGGGACGGACATTTTCATGATCACAGGCCAGCATTTTTCCTGTTCTTGCCAAACCGGTTTGTATCTCATCACCGATGAATAGAACATTGGCTGCTTCGCAAAGGCTTTTTGCCTTGGCAAGATAACCGTCATCCGGTACCAATACTCCCGCTTCGCCCTGTATAGGTTCCACTAAAAAGCCGGCCACATTTTTATTTTCCAGTGCTTTGGCCAATGCCGCAGCATCATTATATGGAATGGCGGTAAAGCCCGGCATATAAGGTCCGAAGTTTTTCCTGGCTGAAGGATCGCTACTAAAAGAAATGACGGAAGTGGTGCGGCCATGAAAATTGCCTTCGCAAACAATGATCGCTGCTTTGCCTTCTTCGATCCCTTTTACTTCATAGGCCCATTTGCGGCAGAGCTTAATGGCTGTTTCCACCGCTTCTACACCTGTATTCATGGGCAATACCTTGTCGTAGCCAAAATAGTTGGTGATGTACTTTGTATATGTTCCCAGCTGATCACTGTGAAAAGCACGGCTGGTCAGCGTTAATTGTTGTGCCTGTTCAATAAAGGCTTTTACAATTTTCGGGTGGCAATGTCCCTGGTTAACGGCCGAGTAGCCACTGAGAAAATCATAATACCTTTTGCCATCCACATCCCATACAAAAACGCCTTCGCCGCGGTTCAGTACCACGGGCAGCGGGTGGTAATTATGAGCACCATATTTTTCTTCCAGTTCAAGATACTGTTGTGTCAATGCTGACATCGTGATGGTTGATTGCATAAAAACAAGTTTTGTGTGAAAACTAAAATTCAAGAAGGAAATGGAATGAAGAGTTACCGGCTTATCAAAAGCCGGTCATCACGAGTGCATCATCGGTGATTGAGCAGGTCGAGATTGGAAGTAAGAAAATCTCTTGACGCTATGTTGTTATTTAATAACACAGCTGCAAGATACAAAAGATAGCCGGAAAATTAATGACCGTCGTAGATAACGCCGGTGGTGGGTGTTTCTTTCAGTTCGATGCGGCTCAGGCCGGGCAATTGGGGTTTCAACTTGTTCCAGAACCAAATGGTAATATTTTCAGCGGTGGGGTTTTCTAACCCC
>JAEUVP010000100.1 GCA_016786805.1 Chitinophagaceae bacterium
TATATAAACAGGGAAAGAATATTTTTTCCGGGTCAAAAATTGTTGCAGGACAGATGCTTCTTCAGTACTGACAAAATAAAAATCAACCTTTTTGCCATAGTCATTATACAGGCTTTGCAGTGAAGGCATTTCGGCCAGGCAGGGCGGGCACCAGGTGGCCCAGGAATTTAACACAATCACCTTGCCTGAAGAGGAAGAAAAATCAACGGACTGTCCATCCAGCGATTGCAAGGGCCAGTTATACGCTGTCAGCGTATCCTGTTTTTCTTTGCTGATAGTTCCAGGTGCACCGGAAAATAAACGTTGTATAAAAACCTGGATGGGTAAACGGGTTTGCGGGATCAGCAACAGGGCTATCAGCAATACGAAAAGAATATTGCTCCAATGTTTTTTGAGGAATTGCATAGTGACGGCTGTGATTGCCTTTAATGTAAAGCGAACTTACAATTATAATTGCCATTCATATATGATCATCATCTGCTTTTCCAGGTTTCCTTATTTTCATGTTTCCAATTTTCAATCATGCAGAAAGTATTTATAATCGGGGGCACCACCTTTGATCATATTGTGCAGTTGCCACAGCTGCCGCAACCGGTTCCGCACACCATTCACCAGGCTGCATTTCATGAAGGTACCGGTTCCACCGGTTCGGGTAAAGCACTGAACCTGCATAAACTGGGTGTGCCGCTATCTTTTTACAGTGTGCTGGGGAAGGATAGCTATGGGGCTTATATCGAAAAAGACCTGGCAGCAGCAGGCGTACCCGCATTTTATGATTATGATCCGGCAGGAACAGAACGGCATATCAATATCATGGATGCAACGGGTAACAGGATATCCATGTTCGTCACCCAATCATCAGAACATATTGATTATTCTGCTCAGCAAATACAAGCTGCATTAGCAGCGGCAGACATAATTGTACTCAATATTATTTCTTACTGCCGTGGTCTTGCATCCTTGGTAACTGCCACCGGTAAACCTGTTTGGACGGACCTGCATGATTATGACGGCCAAAGTTCTTATCACACTGATTTTATCAATGCCGCTCAATACATTCACCTGAGTTCGGATAATCTTCCTGATTACAGGCCCGTGATGCAGCGCTTTATTACGGGGGGAAAAAAATTAGTTGTATGCACCCATGGCAAAGCCGGGGCCACTGTCTTAACACCTGCCGGTGAATGGATCGAACAACCTGCCTTACTGCATTACCCGATGACGGATGCCAACGGGGCAGGTGATGCATTTTTCTCGGGCTTTCTTGTTGGATGGATGCAGGATAAATCCATAAAGACCTGTATGCAGTTCGGTGCTGTTTGTGCAGCTCTTTGTATAGGGTCAAAACAATTGGTAGCAGAACATCTTTCTGAAACATTACTGCTGCAGGAATGGGAAAAGAATTTCAGTACTTCACAATAACTGCATAACTGATTTATTTTACGTTTCAATACTTATCAAACCGGCTTTGTAAAATCATATGCTTTCACTAAACGGCAAGCCGGGTGCAGGAATAAATTATCCGGTGCCACCAGCCGGAGCCGGCTGGTATAACTCAACGGTAATTGCATATATGTTGAAAAAAGTGCTGCTTCAGTTGCCGTGGGCCGGGTAAAGGCTATAGTAATTCTGCCAGCACTGGCCCGGTCCAGCAACTTACTGATCATTTCCGTGCAATACATTCGCCGGTCTGTCGCATAATTGAAAGCTGAATCAAATTGAATACCTTTTGCATACCATTGATGAATCCATTTCTTTAACCGGGCTGTTTCCGTTTTATCAAGATCATACCGGTAAATTCCCAGCGCTGTATTTTTCCTGGGATCTGCAAACCTGGCCAGTGAATCTTTTCTTAACCGTTCACCGGGATTCTCTGCACCATTCACCATATGGTACACATAAGGGTATCCTTTTTCATATACAACGATGCCAGCATGAGAATAACGTTTATCCCTGCGGTTAAAATTTTTAATGAACTGGCTGGCCGGATCACTATTCAGCCGGAGTACAAGATCGCCTTCTTTCAGCAACAATTCTCCTTCCCGAAGTATTACAGCAGGGTTTGGCAAAGAATGAACTTGTATGGTTGTATTCTTAGCTACTGTTGTACTGACCCGGCTTGCATACATACTGATACAAACCAGCAGGCCTATGATAAATATAGTTCTCATTGCATTCGTATAGGTGGTGAATAATATCTACAAGACGGTAAACTTAAAAAGATCGATTCCGACACCTCTCCCGGGAAGTGGCCCCGGCACATAATAGCGGAATGCAACCCTTGTATTGATGGAACCGCTGAGACCGGAAAACGTGTATTCATACCGGGTCCATGCTGAAGGGTAACCACCAGCTGTATGGTTGGGATTGATATCCAGCACGGCCGTGGTATAACCGCCAACAGAGCCGGGACTTGTTCCCACATCATCAGAACCTGATTTGTTGATCAGTACCTGGAGGCGGTCTTTGCAACTAATACAGGAATCGGCCCTGGTGTAAAATGATATCTTATCGCCATTCTTAACAGATAGTACCGGGGTGATCAGCCAGCTGCTTACATTCGTACCGCTGGCATATATCATATTAGCATATGCAAATTCATCGGCTGAGTGGTGGAAAGAAAATGCCGGGAACCCATACCAATTTCCTGATTTATCCATGCTGGCTGCTTGCCCTTGTGACCAGGATGCTCCCGCGGTGGGTCCGGTATTATTCTTCAGTACCCAGCCTTTTGATGGCTGCGTCAGGTTCATGACGGTATCAAATTCTTCGGTAAAAGAAATTTTAATACCATTGGTAACGGGTGGGTCAGTTTTGCTCTTACTGCAACTATTGATCAACCCTGCGGCAGAGAGGGTGACGCATACAAGCAGGAGAAACAGGTACTCTTTCATAGTGCCGGAAGAAAAAAACTGCCCGCTGCTGCGGGTGGATGAACGATCTGGTAGCATAGTATTTTTTTTGAAGGTGATAAAGAACAGCTGGCTGTTGCTGTGTAGTACATCGTAAAATAAATTGATTGCCCGGCCGGTTTAAAATTGAAAAATGCAGGCCGGGTACCGGAATAAGTAAAATATGCAACCCGTGACAGGAAGACGGGTTGCAGCTAACGTTTTTTTGCATTTTTTAAAGAACCACCGGCCGGATTTGTATAAAACCCGAATCTTTTCCACTCCGGGCAGGGCTTCAGCAAATAAAAGCAGCCAACCTACCCAATTTTAAAAATGATTCCATAAAGAAGTATATGCGGAGGGGTAACTGCTGTAAATTGCCTCTTTTACGATCACCAGCCTGCGAGCCTTCATGTCAGAACTACCACACCGTTATTTTATCCTGAATAAACCTTACAATATGGTCTCACAATTTGTGAGCACCCATGAGGTAGGCTTACTGGGAGACATCAACTTCACTTTTCCTGAAGGCACTCATGCGATTGGTCGTTTAGATAACCTGTCTGAAGGACTACTTATT
>JAEUVP010000191.1 GCA_016786805.1 Chitinophagaceae bacterium
ATCACATACTCACTCAGGGCACGGTGCATCGTATTGATGGCTTCTTTTCTTGTTTGTGCCACCGTGATCAGTTTACCGATCATGGAATCATAATAAGGAGGAATCACATAGCCTGCATACACATGGCTGTCTACTCTTACACCATGTCCTCCCGGCTGGTGCAACGTAGTGATCTTTCCCGGTGAGGGTCTGAAATCATTATAGGGATCTTCTGCATTGATGCGACATTCGATAGAATGCATCTGCGGGATATAATCCTGCCCGGAAATTTTTTCTCCCATCGCAATCTTGATCTGCTCTTTGATCAGGTCAAAATTTATCACTTCCTCCGTCACACAATGTTCCACCTGGATACGGGTGTTCATTTCCATGAAATAGAAATTGCGGTGTTTATCCACCAGGAATTCTATCGTACCCACACTTTCATAATTGATAGCGCCAGCCGCTTTTTTGGCAGCCTCACCCATTTTATACCGAAGCTCATCCGTCATAAACGGAGAAGGAGACTCTTCCACGAGTTTCTGGTGACGACGCTGAATGGAACAATCTCTTTCACTCAGGTGACAAACATTTCCATATTGATCACCGGCCACCTGTATCTCAATATGTCTTGGCTCTTCCACAAATTTCTCCATGTAGATACCATCATTCTTGAAGGAAGCTGCTGCTTCCGCCTTGGCATTATTATAAGCTCTTTCCATTTCGGATTCTTCCCACACGATACGCATTCCTTTTCCACCACCACCGGCTGTTGCTTTCAATATAACCGGGTAACCCATTCCTTTGGCAAGGCCCATCGCTTCGTCAATACTTTGCAAAAGCCCTTCGCCTCCCGGAACAACCGGCACCCCGGCTTTGATCATCGTATCCTTAGCGGTAATTTTATCTCCCATCGAGTTGATCATATCCGGTGTGGGACCAATGAATTTTATACCGTGGTCATTACAAATCTGGGCAAATCTTGCATTCTCGGCCAGGAAACCATACCCGGGGTGAACAGCATCGGCATTGGTGATCTCCACCGCTGCCATGATATGGGGTATATTCAAATAAGAGTCGGTGCTTTGCGGCTTACCGATACAAACGGCCTCATCAGCAAATTTTACATGCAAGCTATCCCTGTCTGCTGTGGAATAAACAGCCACCGTTTTAATACCCATTTCCCGGCAGGTCCGGATCACCCTCAGCGCAATTTCACCACGGTTTGCAATCAGTATTTTCTTGAACATTGTATTTTCTTTTCTGTTAAACTAAAATGTCCATTGACGATCATCCATAGCATGAAACTATGAGCAATGGTCTATGGACGATGATAATATTAAGCTGGTTCTACCAGGAACAAAGGTTGATCGTATTCAACCGGGGAAGCATCTTCCACCAGCACTTTCACGATCTTTCCTTTTACTTCGCTTTCAATTTCGTTGAAAAGCTTCATGGCTTCTATGATACAAACTACTGATCCCGGTGCTACCTCACTGCCGATATCTGCAAGATTGGGTTTATCAGGAGATGCTTTCCGGTAGAAAGTACCGATCATCGGGCTCTTTATTGTTACCAGGTTACCGGCAGGTGCTTCTGCAGGTTTTGGTTTTTCCGCAGCCGGGGCATTGTTACCAGCCGCTGCTGGTTGCGGAGCGGCTGTTTGTACCGGCATTGATTGCACTGGCGCAGCAGCAACAACCTGGGTAACATGATCCTCTTTCTGTTTGATCGTAACCCTGAAATCTTTCTGCTCAATGGTCAGTTCGCCAATATTCGACTTGTTGACCATTTTGATCAACTCCTGTATTTGCTTGAAATCCATGTTTTTCAATTTTGAAAGAAGTTTTGGTTTAGAAAAGTACCTACTGGGAAGCAGGCAGGGGGCTAAGTTAGGGAAAACACAGCCAGCTTTTCAAATGATTTTTTTGATTTTTAGGGTCAAATCGGGGTGAAATTGATGAAAAATGGCCCAAAACCGGGTGATTCAGGGCCATTTGGCTGAATTTATAGAGAAGATCATTTAACTCTTTCCACGTACTCACCCGTCTTGGTATTAATGCGGATCTGCTCGCCTTCATTGACAAATAAAGGAACGTTGATCGTGGCACCTGTTTCAATAGTGGCAGGTTTAAGGGTACGTGTTGCCGTATCTCCTCTCAACCCTGGTTCTGTATAAGTAACCAGCATCACGATCTTATCAGGCAGTTCGACACTCATCGGCAATTCAGTTTCCGTATTGAACAATACACTTACTTCCTGGCCGTCTTTTAAAAACTGCGGAGCATCCACCATATTTTCCTGGACTGCAACCTGTTCAAAGGTTTCGGTATCCATGAAATTGTAACCACTATCATCCTTATAAAGGAATTGGTAGCTTTTTCTTTCCACCCTAACCGGGAAGATGCTATCTCCTGAGTTCCAGGTCTTTTCAATAGAGCGGTTATTATCCACTCCTTTCAGTTTTGCCCACACTTTAGCCGCAGCACGGGCTGTTTTGTTCTCACCAAATTCCACCACAGTATATAAGCTGCCATCCAGTTTGATGATGAGCCCCCTGCTGATGTCTGCTGTTGTTGCCATAATGAATACAAATTTTGAGGCGGCAAAGATAAGGCAGTGAGTTTTGATGGCAATAAGTAAATAAAAACACATTCCAGCAGCGCAATTATAATATACATGGACCCGTACCCCGTCAGGGCAATGCTGTTTATCTTTATGGTATGAAGAAAAGCAGTTTATTAGCAATCTGTGCACTACTGGCGGTTACTCTTTTTTCACAAACTGATTCCACCTCGTCGCCTTACAAACGGTTTCCTTCCTTTCCCCCGGTCAGGCTGCTCAAGACTGACAGCAGTAGCTTTTTTACCAAAAACGATTTAGATAAAAAGGCGTCCGTCCTGTTGATCCTGTTTAACCCGCAGTGTGAACACTGCCAGCTGGAGACAGCGGCGATCATCAAACACATTGACAAATTCAGGCATATTCAGATCGTGATGGCTACATATGCGCCTTTTGACAGCATGATGGCTTTCCGGGAACGTTACCAATTGGCCAACTACAAGAATATTGTTGTAGCTCAGGACACGCATTATTTCCTCACCAGCTTTTTTACGATCTATAGCCTGCCCTTTCTTGCATTTTACAACCGGAAAAAAGAACTCATCACTGTTTTTGAAGGCTCCATGCCGGTTGAAAAAATATTGGCCGTATTTGAAAAATAGTCGTCCTGTATGACGAAATTCAGTTCTTTTTTACAGCCAGCAAACAGGGTATGATAATCGTCAGGAAAATCAAAATCGGCCAGTAATTTTAACGGCCAGCACCTACCTTTGCTGCGCAAATAATTCCTCATTTATAAATAACATTTTCCATGAAAGTAACTGTTGTAGGCGCTGGTGCGGTTGGAGCTACCTGTGCTGATAATATTGCCCGTAAAGAACTTTGCCAGGAACTGGTATTACTCGACATCAAAGAAGGTATTGCTGAAGGCAAGGCCCAGGACATGATGCAAACGGCCACATTACTTGGCTTTGATACCAAGATCACCGGCAG
>JAEUVP010000479.1 GCA_016786805.1 Chitinophagaceae bacterium
TTCAAAGCGATTCCTGCTCCGGAGCAACCCGAAGCGGAAGGAATTTAAGTGCTTACCTCTTTTATGAATTGCTCGTAGGTTTCTCTCCAGCCTTTGAATAAGCTATCTGTCCCTAAAAAGGTATTATGCCAGAGTGTGATCAGCAATCCATCCACTTCTTTCACAGCTTTATAATACTGGCGCATTTCTTCGAGTGCCTGCTGAGCAGAATATTTTTGTTCAAAAAATGAATTGGCATCCATATAACAGAAGGGATAGAGCAGCAACTCAGTGTTCTCTTCTCTCTCGAGGTCGTACCAGTAAAAAGGCGAAGCGACAGATGCCCTGAATCCATTGATACTCCCATAGCCCATCGAAAAATCTTCTTCTATGCCGGCTTCAACCAGGTAACGGAATGTTTGGGGTAATGTCAGCCTTATGAAATGTTGCCGGGATGAAATGATTTTAATACCGGTTATATCTTCCAATAGATCCATTTCCTCTTTGATCAATTCCGGCTTATCACCACTCTTCCAGGAAGGATGAATCCCAATATCATATTTACCGGCATGCTGCCTTACAATTGACTTAAACGCAGCTTCATCGGGCAAAATGTTCTTATCATATTTGCCCGTTTGCTGAGCCACCAGGAAAAAATACCGGGGATACAGTTGATGCTGTTCATGCAAAGCGTCCATCCATTCGTAGGAATCATAAGGGTCCTGCATTTCTCCCTTTAATACCTTTCTTCGTTCAGCTATTTTATCCCAGTTTCCATTAAGCATAGCTTTGAATACAGCGCCGGCTGTTCTAAACCAACCTTTATACTTATAAGAAAAGGCCTCATCAATATCATAAGTGGGCAGAAATGAAAATTTCTGTTCCCGGATAGGTAAAGATGGAAACTTATTTTGCAACGAATCCTTAAACGAAAAAAGCCATTGGTTCACCAGTGGAACAGCGAGGAAATTTTCCCTGGATGCCAAAGAATTTTCATGGGCGTACCGGCCATACATATCTTTCCGGTGCGGCAAATATTCTTCGTAGCGGCTGAGCAGGTAAAAAATGGCAGCGAATATATCAAATGGGAAATCACCTCCTGTTTTAAAAAATGCTTTTGTTCCATTCGTTTCAAAAACGGTAATGGACTGTGTATGGATGCCTTTCTCGGTTAACAATGAGTGTGGTTTTATCCAGTATTCATTTGTAGCAACCGGTTCCTTACTGTAATTGATCCTTGGGCCACTAAAATTTGTAAAGACGTCAATATCATCTGTAACGACAAACGGCTGACCGGTAATTTCGGTACCGGTAAAATCCATACTGTAACGGATCCTGTTGTTGATATGGGGAGTGTAAACCAGCAAGCCTATACTTTTCTTAAAACATAATAATCTGTTTCCGTGGTGATCAATTCGCTTTCAATACTGAATAAGCCCTGTATATATTTCAGAATATCGTTCTTCACCGGTATGGGATAAGGATGTTCTTCCCTGTTGGTAAAATAAGTAAAATGTTGTGTTATCTGCTTCCTGATCCTGTTATTCACCTGCGAACTGAACCGTTTCTTGACATGCGGTAAAGAGATGATGAGTTTTGCACCCGGCGGCGCCAGTTGGAAAATTTGTTTGATGAACTTTCTCCTTTGAAATGGCTTGATATGTTCGAGCACATCCAGTAATAAAAGTTGTTTATAGGACCCGCCTGGCCTTTCCCCTTTCAGTAAATCGACACAATAAAACCGGCCCTTGTACCCGTATTTATCAACCAATTTCTTAGCTATCTCAATAAATACATCACTGGTATCTGTTCCTGTTACGCTGAAACCATGCTGTGCCAACAAAAAAGCCTGGCGGCCAAAACCACATCCAATATCCAGTACAGGTTCTTCTTTTACGAAAGTGCCTGTAATTAATGCTTGTTGCTGCGCAACACGGATTTTCATTTCCTGGTACACCCGGCCTTCTTTGGCATAATCAGTCGTCCATAGTGCAGGCTCGGGGCAATCCAGTATACTTTGTTCAAACTGTTTGCCGAAGCGATTATAATAGCTGACCTGGTTATTCATGATCGGTTGCAACTAGATCACTTGTTGCCAAATTTTTCTTTCCATTGCTGATTGAAGGATTTTTTTGGGAAATCCAGTTTGCCCCGGTGGGAGGTCCAGGAGCTGGCTACCTTATTGATCAGTTTTGCTTTCATATTCCCATTCGCCATATTCATCCAGCTTCTGCGCAACATCGCCATCTTCCAGCCTTTCCAGATCATTTTTTCAGCAAAAGGAGCATAGCCTTCCTGTGCTGCTTCATGACGGTTTTCTAACAGTAATTCATGGAGATTGATCTTCACTGCACACACTTCTGTGCAATTACCACAAAGAGAAGAAGCATGACTGAGATGTTTCCACTCTTCCATCCCTTTGAGATGTGGCGTGATCACCGAACCGATAGGCCCACTGTATGTAGCGCCATATGCATGGCCGCCGATATTTTTATAAACGGGGCAGGCATTCAGGCAGGCACCGCACCGGATGCAGTATAAACTTTCCCGTTGCTTTTCATTGGCCAGGATATTTGTACGTCCGTTATCCAGTAGTATCACATACATTTCCTCCGGGCCATCTGTTTCGTTTTCTTGCCTTGGGCCGGTAACGATGGTATTATAAACTGTTACTTTTTGTCCTGTTCCAAACGTAGAGAGTAACGGCCAGAACAAAGCCAGGTCATGCAGGGAAGGTATCACTTTCTCAATACCTGCAATCACAATATGTGTTTTAGGAAACGCACAACTCAACCTGGCATTTCCTTCATTCTCAGTCACGGCAATACCGCCAATATCTGAAATAATAAAATTAGCCCCGGTTACACCAATCTCTGCCTGCACATATTTATCTCTTAATATCTTCCTGGCAGTCAGTGTTAATTGTTGTGGCGTTGCTTTGGGGTCGGTTCCTAATTTTTCTGCAAAGAGTTTTGCCACATCTTCTTTGCTTTTATGCATAGCCGGTGTAACAATATGATAAGGTGGCTCACCATCCAATTGTTGAATATACTCGCCGAGGTCAGTCTCCACACTTTCCACCCCAATCTTTTCTAAAAAATCATTCAGGTGAATTTCTTCCGTCACCATACTCTTACTCTTCACCAATGTTTTGCAATTCTTTGCTTCACATATTTTCTGAATGGCATCCAGTGCCTGCTGTGCATCTTCGGCCCAAATCACTTTAGCCCCCCGCTTGCTGATGTTCAGTTCAAAATCTTCCAGCTGCTTGTCTAATGTTTCAATAGCCCGCCACTTGATATTTTTGGCTCTTTCCCGGGCTAAATGTACATCGGTGAATTGCTCTTTCCCTTGCGGCACCACTGCGTTGTATTTGCCAATATTAAAATTGATCTTGCGCCGGTGTTCTTTATCGGCAGCTCTGATAGTGCTCTTGGCAATAAAATCGGCGGCTGTTTCTTTCACTACAACTGGGTTAAATAATTGATGACAACTTATTCTTTAAAATCGATTTCTTCCCACTCCCCTTTTGCAATTGTATCGAGTGCATTATAAAAATCTTCTCCCCACATCCGGATGATTGGTTCTTTGAGGAACTGGTACACCGGCACTTTAAGCTTCTCACCCAACGCACAGGCCGGGCTGCACATTGTTTCCCTTGGTTCGTAGTTCACTCTTTCATAGTCACCATGCTTGCCTTTTTTGGCAATAATGGGATAGAGGTGGCAGCTGATCGGTTTTTTCCAGGGGATTACTCCTTCATTATACGCCTGTTCAAAAGCGCATTTGATAATACCATTCTCGCCACGGATGCCATATACACATATTTCATGATCACTGTCCAGCGTCGGGGTTACCCATTCAAATTCTGTGTCATATACATACTTTCCCTTCTTCTCAATCTCTGCAATTGCATCTTTGGTCAGGTAAGGCTTCACTTTTTCATACAAGTCTGTTACCAGTTGCAACTCTTCTTTACTTAATGGTGCACCTGCTGCACCATCCTCGCAGCAACCACCTTTACATTTACTAAGGTCGCAGACAAATTTTTTATCTACGACATCTTCGCTGATCAATATCTTATCAATAACTATCAAACCGGGTCAATTTCCGGCAAAGGTAAGTCCTGTATTATTCTTCTCCCTCTTTTGTCCGCCTGAAAAGTCTTCTTTTTATATGATGCCCTGCCGATGTAAGCCGGTTATGAGATGTGAGATAGTGTATCACTTTATGCTCCAGCCAGTGATGGAGCGGCAATAATAATGCAGCGAGCCCAATCATGAAGAGCAGATCTTTCCAGGGCTCTCCGTTAGTGATAGAATAAATGTTCTTTTTGAATATCAGGAAAATGAACTCGAAGAACATCAGGAAGGCGAAGAACCCGATCATTTTGATGGTGGTGGCCGATACTTTGAACATCCCTAATACTACCAGGCCTATAAATGAAGCTACGATACCGATGGTAATGGCGAGGTACTGGATGTTATTCCGTTGACGGTCTTTTTCTGCTTTTTCTTTCACTGCTTTTTCCTGCCTTTGTTGTTCATCGGCTGCTTCCACTTGTGTCAGTTCTTTTTCTCTCTTCAATGTCTCAATACTGTCTTTATACTGGTAATAGATTCCATTATATATACCGGCTGTCGCAAAATCCCCGGATTGCCGGTATAATGTATCGAGGTATTGAGCTGATCTTCTCACATTTTCCAGTAAACCATTTTTCTCGCTGATCGCTTTTACTTTTAGGTAATAGTCAATTGCATTTTTTTTATCGCCTGATTTCCGATAAAAAGACGCAAGCTGTGCGTAAAAGTTGACCTTATTAGTTTCATTACTACTGTTCTCAAACATAGGCCGTGCCTTCTCCAGGTACATTTTTGCTGAATCAAACCGGCCCAACTCTGTATACGTTACTCCGTAAGCCTGGTCAATCACCGGGGCCATACCAAAGTTGCCCAAGTATTTTTTCAGGTTATCTCCCGGGGGAGAATTCAGGTAATCCAATGCTTTTTGGGGCTCATCAATCCGGAGGTATTGATTCAAAAGGCTTACATACCCCGGTATTTTTAATGTTGAGAATTTTAGTGAATCAGCCATCCTGATCGATTTTTCAAAATAACTGATGGCTATATCATAATTCTTTTTATAAGCAAACAAATTGCCCAGGTAATTCGTAAAAATAACTTTCTGGTAGGGTACATTTTTTTCTTTAGTCTCCTCCAGCTTTTTATACGCCAACGTCATATAGTCAATAGCCTTATCATAGTCTTCAATAGCTGTATAAAAACCGGAGAGGTACTGATAACAATTCCGGATGAGAGAAGGGTTCTTAATTTCTTCTGCTATCCGCAAGGCGCTTAAAAAATTTCTCAATGCCAGTATGTTCTCATTTTTGGCCTGGTAAGCCTGGCCATATATGTTGTGAGCTTCTGCTTTAAGGCTGTCATTACGAAGGGTGGAAACTAACGAGAATGCCTGTGTGGCATAGGATAGTGCTTTGTCGTTATCGGGTATCAAGCGGTATAACGCAGAAAAATGCATTTGTGCTGCACCGACTTCCTCTTCCATCCTGTTTTGGCGGGCCAGGTCCAGCGCCTTGTTATAAAAATCGATTGCCTTTTGAGAATAGGCTTTTTGGTTGGCAAAATAGGAGCAGCGGGTTCCGTTGGATAAATAAGCCTTGAACATCAGTTTTCGGTCTCTTGATTCTTCAGCAATTGCGATCAGTTTATTGCCCAATTCGTCTGCTTCTTTTGGATTCACATTCATCATCACCCGGCTGAGTTCGTCCATCAGAGTTACTTTCTCCGCTGAAGTAGTTGCCCTATCATATGCCTTTTTCAGCGAATCAACCGCAGCCGCTTCTTGTGAGCAAAGTGGTATACAGGAAGAAAGGAGTAAAATAGCACCAAGCAGGCTGACTTTGATATTACGGCTCATTTAGTTTGGGTTATGTCTCAAATTAGCAAAGAAAATCGCTTTCCTGAAATCCTGTTCGAATAAAAGCAGGCATCTTCTATTTCCACTTCAAGGTATTAACCAGGTGCAGAAGATCCTTTTTAAGAAAATCGTTTACGATACCCAATGAATCCTCGTTGGGTGCCGCATCAAAATATAAAGCCCCTCTCAGGAAGTGAGTCGTGGAGTCGGTTAGAAAAAACTGGTTGGCAGTAGCTGTATTACCGGCTAAAGAAAAATAAATACCCTCCACGCCGTTGGCTGTTTGTACGAGACTGTCGTTAATACCTGTTGAAATATCTGTATGTTTTCGATAAGCCATTTTAAAGGCATCATTCACAAGAGAATCAAAGTTGCTTTTTGCCACTTCTTTATAACTGATATAGATCCGGCCTCCCAACTGCGGCACATCAATATTGATCCACCAGGGGTTTTCAGTAGCATCCCCAAAAAAACTGGAATCTTTGATCACTGTGGCATAGACAGGATACTCAAACGAATAGGGATAACCAGGTTTATCAAACAGCTGGTATTTCTTTTCCGGGAAATCAATTTTGAAATAACCTTTCTTCTTATAGGTATAATTGCTGTTGCAGGATATCATCAACAAAGAAGAAGCTAGAAAGAATGCAGCTATAATAAAAAACTTCTTTTTCATAGTTAAGGTTCGCATCATTTTTCTTTAGGATTAATGGTCACTTTTACCAGCCGGATGCGGTTGTTATCAGTTTCCAGCACTGTAAAATCAAAATCACCGGCACTGACAACAGTATTGGCAGCAGGAAACTCTCCTGTTAACTCTAATACCAATCCGCCAACTGATTCGCTTTCGCCCCTTACCTGGTCAAACGTATCCATCGGTAGTTTCATCAGTTTACACATATCATTGACCATGGTCTTTCCTTCAAACAGGTAGTTATTATCATCCAGTTTCCTGTTGCCACTTTCTTCCTCGTCAAATTCGTCCTTGATCTCACCGATCACTTCTTCCAGTACATCTTCCATTGTGACAATGCCACTGGTACCGCCAAATTCATCCACGACTACTGCAAAATGAATATGTTTATGCTGAAAATCCTTCAACAGGTCTTCGATCAGTTTTGCTTCCGGAACAAAGAAGGGCTGGCGCATTAGCGGGTGCCAGTCAAAGTTTTCGGCTTCGTTTAAAAAAGGTAACAGGTCTTTGGTATTAATAATACCGGCTATTTCATCCAGGCTTTCTTTATATACCGGCAATCTTGAATAATGAAGCTCTTCCGCTTTTTTGATCAACTCTTTAAATCCGCTTTTATAATCAATGCCACTTACATCAAGCCGGCTCCGCATGATCTGTTTCACCGAAATATTTCCAAACTTCACGATCCCTTTCATGATATTTTTTTCGGCCGGGGATGCTTCTTCATCAGTTTTAATATCAATGGCCTCATCTAACTCCTGGATACTGATAGCTTCAGACCGGTTAGCACCGAGTCTTCTGCCTATTCCATCGGCTAATGAAACGATCCAACGGCTGATACGGCGCAGCATCAGGTGCAGGGCTTCAATAATAAACGAAGTGCCATAGGCAAACCGGAGATTATTTTGTGTGGCAGCCACTTTGGGCATCAGCCTTCCAAAGAACACCAATATAAATGCGATCACCAACGCTTTGCTGAGAATTTCAAGCCACTGGGGAATTTTATCAAAATTGATAAACTGGTCAGCCAGGTAATTAGACAGAACAATGATACAGATATTGATAAATGTCCCGGCTATCAGGAGAGATGCATAAACCTCTTTCGGTTCTTCCAGCAGCTCGGTAATTTTTTTGGCCGCAGCATGCTGTTTTGTTTTCAGCATATTGATATCCTTGCTGCCCAGGGAAAACAAAGCTACTTCCGAGCCGGAAATCACAAAAGCAAGAGTGACCAAGACCAGCAGCAAAATGATAAGAATGATATTACCCTGCGGATTAGCCGCTAAAAGTGTAAAAGAAAACAGGTCGTTCAATAAATGGATGTCTGTATGACTGTCCAATGCCGGGTATTTTGGTTAGAGAATGAATCATAAAGGCAGGTCGGAAGGCCTGCCTGCTGATTGCTTGCGCAAAAATATGCTTTTATAGTTTTCTATTTCAGAATGGTAGACTTTCGGAAGGATCTCCCATAGGCATATCAGACCCACCCATTCCTTCCATACCCGAATCTCCGTGGCCGGTTCCCCCGACCCCATCGGCTCTTTTATCCAGCATGATAAGATTATCCCCTACTACTTCCGTGGCAAATTTGCGGTTACCATCTTTATCCTCCCAACTACGGGTTCTCAACCGTCCTTCAATATAAACAAGGCTGCTTTTGTGAAGGTATTTCTGGGCCAGCTCGGCCAGGCCCCGCCATAACACAACAGTATGCCATTCTGTTTGGGAGACCAGTTTACCGGAACGGTCCTTAAAAGTTTCGGTTGTGGCCAGGGGAAATTTAGCAACGGCAATATTCCCTTCCAGGAACTGAACATCGGGATCTTTCCCCAGGTTGCCAATGAGCATTACTCGGTTTACGCCTCTCATAGATTTATTCCTTTAGATTAAGAAATCGTCTGCGGCTAACAATGCTCTTTAAAGTTAATTTCTTTTTCAGGGGCTACCAACAAAAAATTGAGAGAGGCGGCTGATTTAACATCAGAATAAAGTTTGCCGGCCCGTCTTTTCTTTAAGATACTGGTTAATAAACTGGGGGAATGCATATTTCCCGATCTTATCCTTTGTTATCCATTGCCAGGATCCGGTCCCGGGAAACTTTCTCTTTAGTTTGAATTTAATGAACTGCCCGGCTATTAGCTGATGAGATAACTGTTGTTTAAATAAAGGAGAAATGGAAATCAATTCAGCGTCTTTACTATTGAACAGTTTTCTTTTTCCAATTTGTTGCAACAGGGATTTCTTATCCAGTTCTATGGAGGATTCAATCAGTGGAAACTCATACAGGTCTTGCCAGATATCCTTTTCTGCCCGTTGCCGGATAGCTATCTCGTTATTATAGTCAAGCACCAGGTAATAGAACCACCGTTTGCGGATCTTTATTTTTTTCTCTTTAACAGGTAATTCATTCACCTTGTTATCCTGGAAAGCAGTACAGTTTTTTTTGAAACAACAGGTAGCACAAAGAGGAGAGACGGGTTTACAAACCACCGCACCAAAATCCATAATGGCCTGGTTATAGAGGCCAGGTTGTTTTTTGTCAAGCAGTTCTTCTGCCAGTTGTGTGAAATATTTTTTCCCCTCTGTGCTATCCGTTGGTTTATCAATTCCGAAT
>JAEUVP010000368.1 GCA_016786805.1 Chitinophagaceae bacterium
CTCAGGTTCTGGTTATTTGAAAAAAAACGCCGGGGTTGCTATTCCTGCCGAGCAAATTCATTGCCGGGTAAGTATAATTTCGCTACCAACCCAAAAACAGAATGATTATTTTTGTACAAAGCAGCCTGCTATGCCGATAACAAAAACAGAGACAGTAACCCGGGGTCAGGAGGATTCGGATGTGCTCACCAGCCATGAAGAACCCTGCAGTCTCATTGTATGGAATGACGAGGTCAACACTTTTGAGTGGGTGATCGTTACCCTCGAAGAAGTTTGTGGGCATAGCCACGAACAGGCGGAACAATGTGCTTATATCATCCACTTCCAGGGAAAATATGCCGTGAAACAGGGCATGTATGATGACCTGAAACCTATGTGCGACGCCATTACCGAAAGAGGTATTAATGCCACTGTTGAAGTAATCGCGGAATAGGCATTCATCTGCTCTCTCTTATTTATGCCCCTTTTTGTTCTCGATACAGAATTAGTATTTCCACCTGCCCATTTAGCAGAACCTGATGGCTTACTGGCCATGGGCGGTGATCTTTCACCGGACCGCTTGTTGTTAGCTTATCATAACGGTATCTTCCCCTGGTATGAAGGAGAACATATTCTCTGGTGGGCTCCTGATCCGCGTTTTGTACTCTTTCCGGAAGAATTAAAGATCAGTAAAAGCATCAGGCCCCTGCTGAACAAGACCGAATTTGATTTTACCGTCAATAAAGCATTCCCTTACGTTATTCACCAGTGTAAAAAAATAACAAGACCCGGGCAGGATGGCACCTGGATCACCAACGAAGTTGAAAAAGCCTATATCAAAATGCATGAACTGGGATATGCTCACAGCGCAGAAGTATGGCAGGATAATGAACTTGTTGGAGGATTGTATGGAATAAAACTGGGTAAGGTCTTTTTTGGTGAAAGCATGTTCAGCAAAGTAAGCAATGCATCCCGCTATGCATTTATAACCTATGTACAACAATTAAAAAAAGAAGGTATTCAGATAATAGACTGCCAGGTCTATACTGAATACCTTGAAAGTATGGGTGCCCGGATGATCCCGGGAAAAGAATTTAATAATTTATTAAAGCAATTGACCAGTTAATCATCTCAGAATTTCGACCCTAAATAATGAGGCAGCATGGCCCTCCAGGTATTCCAGTCGTGCGGCCATTCCGCACCCCACATATCCAGTTCATACCACACTCCTTTATCATACAACACTTTGGCAAACCTGCCACTGGCAGCCGGGTCCTCATAATTACCACTACCGGTAAGAATATGGATATGCCGGCTTTGCCTGATCTGTTCCAGAATAGTATGATCATTGAGGTTGGGCATATAATGCATCGGGCTGTTAAAGTAGACATTGTCATCAAAATGACCCTTGGTATATTCAGTAAGGTCATATACTCCACTCATTGCAATCACACCATTGATAAGATCGGGTCGTTTCAGGAAAAGATTCATACTGTGCAAAGCGCCAAAAGAGGCCCCGCAGGTAATGACGGGAGTTTCATTACTGGTACTGTTTTTTATAAAAGGGACCACTTCATTGTAAACATAATTGTTCCATTGCTGGTGGCGGATGGACTTGTCCCATGGATTCACCTGGTTATTCATCCAGCTCTCGTTATTAATGCTGTCAATTGAAAAAACTTTCACCTTCCCGCTGTCAATAAAAGGAGCCAGGTGCTCCATCAGCTGAAAACGTTCGTACTCCAGGTAATCGGCTGCTGCGGTAGGAACCAGCAGTAGCGCAAACCCATAATCTCCGTAAGTAGCGATGGGCATTTCTTTATTAAGCGAGGGACTGTACCAGGAGGTTAATTCTCTTTTCATGTATAGCAGGTATTATTTTGAGGCAGTCATTTTTTTACGAATATAATTGTAATTGGTTAAGAATAACCGGGAAACGCTGCCTGGAACTATTCTTCTTATAAGCTTAAATCAGCCAAAAAA
>JAEUVP010000399.1 GCA_016786805.1 Chitinophagaceae bacterium
GGTCTTTGTTCAGATCATCCCTTACCAGTTTCAATCCGTGGCTTTCGGGCCTGCTTTTATCAAACGCTGGTCCGAAAAAGCAAAACGTTTTGGTTTATACGATTACTATAAATATCCCGATAGTCATTGGGACTTACCGGCCGGTTATACCCTGGATGAATTAATGACCCGTGCACTGCATGCAGCCAGGTCCGGTTCAGAAGGCACTACCTATGAAACATCGTACAGCAAGTTTGCCACCGCTATTCCGTTATGGGTACTCTCCCGCTACATGGCCGATGGAAATGCGAAATGGGAAATCCCGTATAATCAACTTGTCAAAGACCTCTACGGTAAAGCATCACCCGCTGTTCAAAAACTTTTTGCCCTTTTCTACCGGCAAAACCAGTTCAGTCCTTCTCAGCTAAGATCCGCTTTCAATTTTTTGCAGGAGGCGGTATCATTAAACAGTGACTCACTTGTTCAGCAACGACTCGAAGAACTTAAACTTTATCTTATCTATATCCGTTTGTACCAGGAATCGCAAAACCTGCAAACCGGCAACCTGGAGCAACGGATGCTCCCATTCTTTAAGATGGCCTGGACCCTGTATGGAAAAAAGATCGTTCATAGTTACCGCATCATGCAACTGATCTCTTACGGTTTTTTAAATACTCCCGGGCCGGATGCAGCCACCACGCAACGGTATCAAAAACTGCATGCACTTACATTCCCTGAATCCGATGATCCGGAAGCTTACTGGAGACAACCCGTGAGTATAGCTGCTTTCTCTGCAAAAGAACTCACTACCCTGTATGAAAAGACGGGCCAGGCAAGTAAGAATCAACCGGAGCAGCAAACCATGCGTCTTTCAACAGCATCAGTTATCACAACCGCTAAAAAACAATTCAATCCTGTAAAGGAAGTAACTGTGCAGGGTGAAAGTTATACCCGGGGCTATTTTACTTTTTTTGCTGAAAAATCAACTACTATCTATATCAACTGGTCATTGACGGGTGGTAACCCTGCTCCTGCCATTACCATTTCCGGAACCAATACGGATTACAGCAGTGTATATGATAAAGTTATTAAAACCAAAGAGGGCACTTACCAGGTAAACCTTCCGGCTGGTGAAACGACTTTATTTGTCAATGCGGCCGACAAAACAACTTATAATCTTAAGCTTATCCTCAATGGTGCCTGGATACTTTTCGAACCATCACCCCGTGGAAAAATGGCTTTTCTTAACAGCAATAAGCAGAATACGTATAAAGATCCCTGGTATCCAACTTCTTTTTACGTACCCCCGGGCACTTCTGAAGTAAAGTATAAGGTGCAGTTAAACGGCCTTACCATTTATAATCCAGCCGGTAAACCGGTAGCCACCACTTTACTGGAAACCCAACCGGGCGGTTTTGAGATCAGGAGTTTCAAAGTTGATCCCAACTACCAGGGTAGGATCTGGAAAGGGGTGGTGGATGGAAATCTCAATTATGAATTGCTCACTATCCCTGATCAATGGTATATGCTGCAGCCAAAATAAAACTAAACAACCGAACGTATCGTTTCAAAACACTCCGCATACACTGAACCGGACTGCACACCCCTGACTGTTGCCAATGCTTCTATAAAAGATGGCTGCATATAAGACCGGTGTTGCTGTGATTGATACTGAGATAACGCAACAATCTTTTTCTCAAGCTGCCTGCGGTTGAGCGTAATAAAAGTAGTGCCGGCAAATGAAAAATTATTCCAGGGCATCTCGTAACCATAAATGCTGCTGTACTTAAAGGTCCTTAAGGCTTCGGCATTTATAACGCCGTGGTCCTGGTGTATATCTGCAGAGGAAGGAGCAAATACGATCCCCGGTTTATATTTCTTGTTTAACTGCAATAAATCATCCAGTATAGCTTGCCGCTGTTCCCCGAACCGGCGCACCGGGTAATCGAATAACGCAAGATCGTTTTTATCAATACCCAGTTTTGCTGTTGCTTTCTTCACTTCTCTGGCTAAAGTGTCCGGGGCAAATCCAGCTGGCAAAGAATCCCTGCATAAGGAAAAGGCCGCATAAATAACCCTGCATCCTTCGCTGGTGAATCTTGCTATACTGGCTCCACATCCCAGTTCACCATCATCGGTATGAGGTGATAAAACCAGTATTGTTTTTGTTGCCTTTTTTATCAAAATGATCAGTTATTACAAAATGGTATTTCGTATGTCCGTAACCAGTCGCACCGAAGGGCCTGTGGTTTCCAGGCAAAATCCTTTACCAGCCAATATTGCTTCGTAGCTGGCCGTATGCAATGACATTAATCCTTCCGAAAAATCGATTTCTTCATTGTCGATCCGTAAAGAACGGAATATTCTTTTCTGGTCCTTTCGTACAGATGCAG